>CAMWQQ010000169.1 GCA_947176455.1 uncultured Odoribacter sp.
ACATATATCCCAAGGATTCCGATGTCCTGACGATAGACATGGGGCGCCCCGTGTCGATTTCCAAAGTGGAATGCTTGCTACGGAACGACGGGAATGCCGTCTGGCCGGGGCATTGCTATGAGTTGCTTTACCATGACGGGAAGGAATGGTGTTCTTTGGGAGAGCAAGAAGCTAAGGAGCGCTGGGTGGAATTTGACCGTGTTCCTTCGGGAGCCTTGTTGTGGTTGCGAAACTTGACCGAGGGCAGACAGGAACGGATTTTTACGGTGAAAGACAATCAGGTGCGTTTCTGGTAGTTATCGAGAAGGTTATGGAATGAGAGTCGTTTGTAATTTATTGACAATTAATAGATTTAGCATGAATCTTAATATTCCAAACTTGTAGAATTTAATAAAAAATCAAAAAGACCTAATACGAGGATACCGTCATCAGTGTACCATGGATTGATATAATCCTTCACAATGATGATTTTTTTGAAATCGTCATGTATATTTCGAAAAGAATTACTTTCCTGGGCAAGTTTTTCTTTATCTGGAATTGTAAGTGCCGACTGTATGTAATATCGCTTGTGTCCGAGGTTTGCTACGAAATCCACCTCTAATTGCTTGCGATACCATTGGTTATTCTTATTTGTCCCCTTTACTTCCACAATGCCCACATCTACCGAAAAACCTCTTATCCGCAACTCATTATATATGATATTTTCCATAATATGCGTCTCTTCCTGTTGCCGGAAATCAAGTAGCGCATTTCTTATCCCAATATCTGTCAAGTAGAATTTAGAAAGGGTGTTGATGTATTTTTTGCCTTTAACGTCATATCTTTCTGCTTTTTCTATCAAAAAAGCATTCTCCAAATATCCCAAGTAGGAACGGATTGTCTGTGCAGACAACTCGCTCTTGCCTTCGCTTTTGAATGTATTGGAGAGCTTTGTGGGATTACATGGCGATCCGATGGATGATGCAATGGTTCTGACAAGCTCGTCAAATTCTTTGATTTTACTTATTTTCTCACGCTCTTCTAAATCTTTACGATAAACCGTCTCATAGAGATTCTCGAGATATTTTGCTTTCTTTATATGAGAGTCGAGCCGGAGTATATGGGGTAGCCCTCCATAAGTGAAATAATCCCTCCAGGCATCCATTTTGTCACCTCCGACAGCTGCATAATATTCCGAAAATGATAGTGGATACATGTGTATCTCGTCACCTCGGCCACGGAATTCAGTTGCTATGTCGGAGGATAGAAATTTTGAATTACTGCCTGTCACATAGACATCGGCATTTTCTATCTTCAGGTAACTGTTTAGGACTTCGGCGAAGTTCTCTATATTCTGAACTTCATCTAACAATATATAGTATGTTGCATTGTCAATCATCTGCTTGTCTATGTGGTTGACTAAAGCCAAGGGGGTGCGGAGGTCATGGTTGCGTACATCCTCGAGGTCAACTTTGATTATATGATGGTTTGCTACACCGGATTGCTGTAAATAATCGGAATATAACTTAAACAGAAGATACGATTTTCCACATCTTCTAAGTCCGGTGACTATTTTTATCAAGCCGTTTTTCTGACTGGCTATTAGCTGGTTGAGATATGTGGGACGAGATATTTCCATTTGTCTTTTACTATTTTTGCCAATATTGGCAGTTTTAGTAAATGCAAAGGTAGTAAATATAAATCAGATTGCCGTTTTTCTTATTTATTATTTTTGCCAATATTGGCAGTTTTAGTAAATGGATTGTTTTCGTGGCATACGGTAGAACTAAAACAGGGCGGTCTTGCGAGACCGCCCTGTTTTTCGTTATCGGGATTATCCACCGAAATTGTCGTACATGATGTTTTCGTCTGGAACTCCGAGATCGTATAACATCTTGGTGACCGCCTGAATCATCATTGGAGGTCCGCAGAGATAGTATTCGACATCTTCGGGATTCTCGTGGCTCTTCAGATAATTCTCGAAGATTACCTGATGTACGAAACCTGGTTTGTAAGCCACTCCGGCGGCATCGGCAACCGGGTCGGGCCGGTCGAGTGCCAGCGTCCAGTGGAAATTCGGATTTTCTTCTTGAATCTTGTTGAACTCATCCACATACGGGGCTTCCTGCAATGCGCGTGCGCCGTACCAGAAGGTTACTTTCCGGTCGGTGTGCATCGTATGGAACAGGTTGAAGATGTGTGAACGCATCGGAGCCATACCGGCACCACCGCCGATGAACATCATCTCGTTGTTGGTTTCACGCAGGAAGAATTCTCCGTAAGGACCGGAAATCGTCACTTTATCACCCGGTTTGCGGGAGAAGATAAAGGAGGAGCAGATACCCGGATTGACGGGCATGAATGCGCCAGCTGCCCGGTCGAACGGCGGAGTGGCGATACGGATGTTCAGCATGATGATGTTGCCTTCTGCCGGGGAGTTTGCCATTGAATAGGCGCGGTAGGTAGCTTCCGGGTTGTGCATCTTCAGGTCGAACATCTTCATCTTTTCCCAATCGGCTTTGTATTTCTCATCGACTTCTATGTCTTTGAAATCCACGTCAATTGCCGGAACGTCAATTTGGATATAACCTCCCGATTTGAATTTCAGGTTTTCGCCTTCGGGCAGTTTAACGACAAACTCTTTCAGGAAGGTGGAAATGTTGCGGTTGGAAACCACCGTGCATTCCCATTTCTTGATGCCCAGTACGGATTCCGGGATGCGCATCTCGATGTTTTCCTTTACTTTCACCTGACAAGCCAGTCGCCAGTTATCGTGCTGTTGTTTGTAGGAAAAGAAACCGGTTTCAGTGGGCAGGATGGAACCTGCGCCAGAGTCCACCTGGCATTTGCACATACCGCAGGAACCTTTTCCACCGCAGGCGGAAGGCAGAAATATTTTCTGTGCACCCAAGGTAGCAAGCAGTGAATTTCCGGGTTCGGTCGTGATGACCCGGTCGCCGTTGTTAATGCTGATATTCACATCTCCCTTGGCAGTCAGCTTTGCTTTGGCAAACAATAATATGCCGACCAAGATAAGGGTGACCAGCAGGAATACCACAATACCGGCAGTGACGATTGTTGTATTGATTGCTAATAGTACCATTATTTTAGATTTTAGATTTCCAATTCATTATTCAACTTCACTTTCCGTTGCTTGTATTTCGATAACGGGGGCGTCATCTATTGCCGGATTCGCCTCCGGAGCAGGAGTAACCTGTTCGGTTTCACCGACGACCTTGTTCAGGTCGATACCCAGGAAGCTCATGAAAGAGATGGCCATGAGACCGGTAACGATGAACGTGATGCCGATGCCGCGCAGAGGGGCGGGTATGTCGGAATATTTCAGCTTTTCACGGATGGCGGCGATACATACGATAGCCAGCATCCAGCCGATACCGGAACCCAGACCGAAAGTGGTTGCTTCGAGAACGGAACCGTAGTTGCGTTGTTGCATGAACAAAGAGGCTCCCATGATGGCGCAGTTTACGGCAATCAACGGCAGGAAGATACCCAGCTGATTGTACAGTGCCGGAGCGAATTTCTCGACAATCATTTCCACCAATTGCACCATGGCGGCGATAATGGCGATGAACATGATGAAACTCAGGAAACTCAGGTCTATGCTGGCGGCTTCCTCTCCGAGCAGCCATTGCAGCGCGCCTGTTTTCAGCACGTAGTTGTCAAGCAGGTAGTTTACCGGCACGGTGATAAACAGGACGAATACCACGGCGATACCCAGACCGAAAGAGGTCTTCACGGTCTTCGATACGGCAAGATATGAACACATACCCAGGAAGTATGCGAAAATCATATTGTCGATGAAAATCGAACGGACGAATATATTTAATAGATTTTCCATGTTATGTCTTTTAATGTTTTATCATTTTTCTATTAAATCCTTGTTCTTGGAACGATGTACCCAGATAATCAGTCCGACGAGAATCAATGCCATTGCCGGCATAATCATCAAGCCGTTGTTCAGGTAGCAACCGCCGTTCTGAACATACCAGGATTCCGGAATGATGCGGAAACCGTAGAGTGTGCCCGAACCGAGCAGTTCACGGAAGAAAGCAACGATGACCAGAATCATGCCGTATCCGAGTCCGTTGCCGATACCGTCGAGCAAGGAGGGCCAGGGCTTGTTTGCCAAGGCAAAAGCCTCGATGCGTCCCATGATGATGCAGTTGGTGATGATCAAACCGACATATACGGACAATTGTTTGCTCACTTCGTAGGCAAATGCTTTCAACAACTGGTCTACGATGATAACCAGCGCAGCAACGACCACCAACTGTACGATGATTCGCACTCGGGAGGGAATCGTGTTACGCATCAGTGAAAGGATGACGTTGGAAAATGCTGTCACGGCGGTTACTGAAAGCCCCATTACGATAGCGGGTTCCAGCTTGGCGGTAACGGCAAGAGCAGAACAGATACCCAGCACCTGTACGATTACCGGATTGTTTTTACTCAGAGGACCGAGTAGAAATTCCCGGTTCTTGGCTGAAAATAATGCGCTCATTTTATTGTTGTTTTAAAAACGGTTCGTAATTGGTTAAATAATTCTTGAGCATGCTCTGAACGCCCTTGGAAGTGATTGTACCCCCTGAAATGGCATCCACTTCGTTGACACCGGTTGCGTTACCGCCTTTGACAACCCGTATTC
>CAMWQQ010000170.1 GCA_947176455.1 uncultured Odoribacter sp.
CTCCGTTTCCCGTCTTCGATTTGGAAAAGTATTCGCTTCCCACCTTGTGCGAGGAGGAACAGTTGCTGAGGTATTATGGACTGTTGGTGGGAAAGAAGGGAATGGCGTAAACAAAGTGCAGGGTTGTGGAAAGCAAGCTTTGTTTACGCCACGGGATTTAGTTGCGGGGATAACCGCCACCATGGTTTCCGCCCGGACGGCCGGGACCTCTTTGTTGCATTTCTTTGTGGCGTTTCTCTTCGTTTGCCTTGTAAGTTTTGTATTGTTCTGCCGTCAGCACTTTTTTCAGTTGAGCGTCGTTTGCTTCTCGGTTTTTCTGCATCTGCGCCCTCATGGCTTCCCGATCTTCCCTGTTCTTCTGGAAGTTTTCTTCATTCTTCTTGAAAGATTCGGTGTACCATTTTTTCAGTTCTTTCTGTTGGGCGTCCGTCAGCTTCAATTCCTCGTTCAGGCGTTCTACGGTTCGTTCGGCTCGTTGTTCCGGGGTCATTCTTTCCCGGGGACCTCTTTGTTGCGCATTGGCTCCGATGCCCAACAGCAGGAACAGCGCGGTGGCAAAAAATAAAATCTTTTTCATAATCACTTTTTTTAGTTTAAATTTTTCCTTTCCGGAAATCTCTCTCATGGTATAAGACAATGATTTTATGAAAAAGTTTACGCGAAATGTCTTTTTTAGGTTGGGGCGGATTCGGGAAATGAATATAGGTGACTTGCCAATCCTCCGCAAGATGCCTTCCGTTGTGTGCGAATTTCTGAGAATCGCCGAGTGGAAAAATCGGTTGCGGAGGAAAGGCGGGATTAATTGTTCCAGTCGGATGCCAATTGTTGAAAATAGATGACGTCTTCCCATTCGTTGCCCCTTTTGAGCCATTGCTTCCGGTAGCCGGTCCGGGTGAATCCCGTGGCTTCAAACAGTTTGAGGCTGGCGATGTTGCAACTGGGCACGCTGCTGTACACCTGGTTCAGTCCGAGGGTTTCAAAACAGTAGTCCAGCATCAGTTTTATGGCGGACTTGGCATAGCCTTGTTTCCGGTTCTCCGTGCTGTGAATCATGATGCCGATGCCTGCCCTCTGGTGGTAGGGGTCGAAGTCGTAGAGGTCGATGAGACCGACCGGCTCTTTGTCTTCCATGCGGGCAATCACAAGGCGCAGTTGCTTGCTGGCATAGATGTCTTCGTGGGCGTTCTCGATGTACTTCTTTAAAGTGTAATGCGAAAACGGCGTCAGGGTGTCGCTGACATCCCATAAGTCCATGTCGTTTTCCCATTTGTACAGGTATTCGAGGTCTTCGGGTTCCAAAGCCCGGATTAAAATGTTTTCGTCGTTCATCATAGGTTTGTCGTTTTATCTGATTAGTTCCATATTCAGGTCGATTGCCGTACCCAGTTTTCCCGCCTTGTATTCCCGGATGAAGGCGGCGGGATAAATGCGTCGTACCAGGGGCAGATCTTTTCGTGCCGCTTCCAGAGTCGGGTAGAAAGAGAAAATGTAGCGGTACACGTCACCCATCGGGAGGATTTGTATTTTTTGGTTCTTCCCGAAAAAAATATCCTTTACGTCGTGTTCCATGCTACAGATTTGTATGGTGTAACAAAGACTGTCCCGGTTGACGGTAAAGATGACCGGAGCCTGAATGCCTTTCGACGGAGCGAATGCGGATATGTAATTTGCGTTGGTCAACTGTTTTTGTTTTTGGACGACATCGGATTGAGCACTTAACCTTTGTGGCAAACAGCCGATGAGGATAAGAATCGTCAGGCTTTTGCCGATGAATTTTTCTATATGAATAGAGAATTTCATCTTTCTACAAATATATCTTTTTTTGTTGACTTGCCGTTTGTTTGTCGGAAATTATTTCGTGTTCGTCCGTATTCGGATTTTCATTACATTTGCCGGAGATATTACGAAACAAGTGGTGGAAATGTTCAATTTATTGAGTGTCATCGGTCCGACGGCAAGCGGAAAAACCTCCTTGGCGGTGCAATTGGCAGTTGCTTTTGGTGGCGAGATTATCAGTGCCGATTCGCGACAGGTGTACCGGGGAATGGATATCGGAACAGGCAAGGATTTGGAGGAGTATCGGGTGGACGGGAAGCAGATACCTTGTCATTTGATAGACCTTGTCGATGCCGGATATAAATACAATGTGTTTGAGTATCAGCAGGATTTTGTCCGGGTATGGGAAAGTTGCAGGGAGCGGGGAGTTTTGCCCATATTGTGCGGAGGAAGCGGATTGTATGTGGAAGCCGTGCTGAAAGGCTATCGATTGTTGCCGGTGCCTGCCAACGAGCAGTTGAGGAGCGATTTGGCGGGGTTGTCCTTGCCGGAGTTGGCGGAACGGCTGGCAAGGTATAAAAAGTTGCACAATACGACGGAGATAGATACGCCCAAGCGGGCGATACGTGCCATTGAGATAGAAGAATATTACCTGTCGCATCCGTGCGAGGCGACGGATTTTCCCGTGGTTCGTCCCCTCATTGTCGGGGTGGACGTCAGCCGGGAAGTCAGGCGGGAAAGGATTACCCGCCGTTTGCACGAGCGTCTGGAGCAAGGTATGGTGGAAGAGGTGCGGAGAATACTGGATAGCGGAGTGAATCCGGAGGATTTGATTTATTACGGTCTGGAATATAAGTACCTGACTTTGTATTTGCTGGGGAAGTTGAGCTACGAGGATATGGTCGGGCAGTTGAACGTCGCCATTCATCAGTTTGCCAAGCGACAAATGACCTGGTTCCGGAAAATGGAGCGTGAGGGATTCAACATTTGCTGGTTGCCGGCTGAAATGCCTTTAGCCGAGAAAATCGACCAGGTTCGGCAATGGTGGAGTCGGGGTTAATCCTGTTCGCAACATCCCATTTCGGCGTGGATGTTTTCAATTAAAAACGCCTTGTCCTCCGGGAAGGTCTCGATGTATTCATGGAGTTGCCGATGTTGTTCGGCGGTCAGGTTGCAGACCGTATTTTCGATGACGGTGGAGGCTTCGAAAGCGACGGTGAAATCGTCGGCTTTCAGGATTTCCAGAAAGACGGGCAGGTAACCGGAATAGTCCAGTGAAGATTCCCAGGCAATGCGTAGCAATTCAGCTTTTATGGCCGGTTTCGTCTCGGCTTGAATACGGGCAATCAGGACTTCCCGGAAAGCGTTTTCTTTGATGTCTGCCAGCAGGTCGACGACAAGGGTAACAGTATGGGCGTCCGGGATACGGTTTAAATTTTCCAGTAGCGTTTGCGCCATGGACAAGTTTCCGTTTTCTTTGATTTCCTTGACAGCTTCCGCGATGCGTTCCGGTTCGCCGCTTTGTATGTTTTTCAGTATGTCGTTTGTTTCCATATCGTCCTTTGATGATGGTGCGAAAGTAAAAAAAGAGCGTTACTAACGCTCTTTTTTTCTTATTTTTCCGTGTGAGAATTGTCTTTTGCCCGAGGGTGGAATTTATTAATCGTATCTTTCAAATAGTGATTGTCCAGATGCGTATAAATCTCGGTGGTCAGAATCGACTCGTGTCCCAGCATGTCCTGAACCGCTCTCAAATCGGCTCCTCCGCTGACCAGGTGAGAGGCGAAAGAGTGGCGGAAAGTGTGGGGAGACACGTTTTTCTTGATGCCTGCCCGTTTTGCCAGGTGTTTGATGATGTTGAACACCATGACTCTGGACAAAGACATACCGCGTTTGTTCAGGAAAAGCACGTCTTCATATCCTTTTTCGATATCCAGGTAATCCCGATATACTTTCAGGTAGCGTTTGACTTCCTCTTTTGCATTTTTGCTCATCGGAATGACCCGTTCCTTGTTGCCCTTGCCCTCGATTTTCACGATGCCCATGCGGAAGTTGATGTTGGACAGCTTGATGTCAATCAGTTCCGATACGCGTAGTCCGCAGGAATACAGCATTTCGATGATTGCCTTGTTTCTCTGTCCTTCCGGCTTGTACATTTCCACGGCATTCAGCATGGCGTCGATTTCCTCGACGGTCAGGATGTTGGGCAGTTTCCTTCCGATTTTCGGAGCTTCCAGCAATCGGGTGGGGTTGTTTTCCAGTTTGCCGTCGAAAACCAGGAATTTGAAGAACGAGCGGATACTGGAAATACATCTTGCCTGCGTCCGGTTGGTCACGCCGATTTCACTGACGAATACCAGATAGTCTTTCAGAATGTCGTAGGTAACTTCGTCGGGAATTTTGATGTTGTGTTTTTCCGCACAATATTTAGCCAGTTTGTTGATGTCGTTCAGGTAGGCTTCGACTGAATTTGAAGAAAGTGATTTTTCAAGAATCAAATAGGTCTTGTAACTTTCGATGGCGTTGTCCCAAGTCATTTTTCTTAAGGTTTATGTAAAAGTTAAAATAAATATGATAACACACACTCATAAAATAATGCCTAAAGATATATATTTTTTTGATACCTGTATTGCTTATTTCAAAAGTTTAACAATATTAATATAAGATATTAGGATGGATATATTGCTCAATCGCCTGATGAATAGGTGGTTATGAAAAAATAAAAATATTGTGGAGAAATAAAAAAGATTTTCCAAACAGGGGGGCGGTGAGAGAAAAATGACTAATTTTGTATGAATATCGTGGACATAAAACGAAATAAAATGCAGATATTGATACTTAACGGACCTAATTTGAATTTGTTGGGCGT
>CAMWQQ010000171.1 GCA_947176455.1 uncultured Odoribacter sp.
GCGTGTAAACCAGCATGGCTTTCTTGGTGTCCATGATTTGCCTGATTTCCTGCTCATCGAGTCCCTGGTTCTTGAGGCGTTTGTAAGCAGGGCTGTTGGTGATTGCATTTTGCAGGACTTCCGGTTTCTGTTCCCACGGTGTTTTGCCTTCCAGGTGCGTGTAATAGGACTCCTGAAGTTGCAGCATGTGGTGCCTGACGGCCTCTTCCGCATATTGCTGCATTTCGGCATTTAGCGTGGTGGTCAGGATCAAACCGTCGCGGTACAGGTTGTAGTCGGTGTCGTGTTCCTTGTTATACGCCTCGATGATGTTCAGTGCGTCTTTCCTTATTTTTTCCCTGAGGTAAGGGGCGTGACCGGAATAATGGTTGATGGGACGGTAATTTAACCCCAGGGCTTCCGCTTTCAATGGGGCGCCCTTGTCTTCGGGCAAGAAGTTGTATTTCATCATTTGGTCAAGCACGGTGTTGCGTCTTCTCAAGGCTCGTTCCGGATGAAGCCGGGGATTGTAATAGGAGGGCCCTTTCAGCATGCCGATGAGCGTGGCGGACTGTGTCAGCGACAGGTTCGAAGCGGAAGTTGAGAAATATTGCTGTGCCGCACTTTCAAGGCCGAAGGTGTTTTCTCCGAAGGAAACGGTATTCAGGTACAAGGCCAGTATCTCGTCTTTGGTGTAAATGTTTTCCAGGCGCCTGGCGGTGAACATTTCTTTCAGTTTGATGACGGGGATGAAAGTCACCTGCTGTTCTGCCCGGGGATAAAGGTTCTTTGCCAATTGCTGGCTGATGGTACTGCCGCCACCGGAACTTTTGTGCCGGAACAGGAAAGTTTTGAAGAACACCCGGAGCATACTGATTTTGTCCACGCCTTCGTGCTGATAAAATCGCACGTCTTCGGTGGCGAGCAGGGCATGAATCGTATGGGCGGGGATGTTGGTGAAATTGATGTTTGTCCGGTTTTCAATGTAGTATTTGCCGATGAGTACCCCGTCCTCCGTGTAAAGCACGGACGCTTCGGCATGGCGTATGTCTTTCAGTTCTCCGTAACTGGGTAGTTTTCCCCATAGGCCGGCATATACCGAGTAGACAAACAGACCGCCTGCCACGGCAAGGCACACGACGAAAACAAGTCCGTATTTCAGGACAAACCGGAGGAGCCGGTTGCTATGGCATTGCTTTTTGCTTTTGCGGGTTTGTCTTTTCTTTGTCATCATCATTTCCGATTATGGGAAACCGGAAACAAAGATAGGAAATACTTGGAATAAAAAACAGGTGTCGGAAAAAGACACCTGTTTTTGTGAAAAATGGATTTATTTTATGATTTCAACCATAACGCATCGGTTCCATTGGTTGTTGTTCTTGTAATAAGGTTTTTCCTTGCCTACGTATTCAATTTGCATCCGGTCGGCACTGATGCCGTATTCCTTTTCCAGCATATTGGCGACGGCTTCCGCTCTTGCCTTGGAGATGCTGAGATTTACGTTAATCGGACCGAATTTGTCGGCATAACCTACGATGCGGATTTTGGCGTCGGGGGTCTTTTGCATAAAAGTTCCGATGTTGTAAATCAAAGGGTCATAAACATCCTGAATGACTGCGCTGTTGAATTTGAATGGAATGGTGGAGGGGATGGACTCAATGACAGAATCAGGTATTTCCTCCGGTTTGACTACCTCTTTCTCAACAACTTTGATTTCGGGTGGACGGTTTTGCAATTGGTTCACTTTGTTTGCCAGTACCAGGTTGGCGGCAGCCATTTCCTCGATGACCTCCTGTTTCGGAGCCGTTCGGAAACTTCTTCCCTTGAAGTAGTATGTAAAGCCGGCTGTCAGACCGCCCAGTCCGTCATTGGGGAATCCGCCCAACTCAACCATTCTGTCATCGAATATCATCCCCTGGAACTCGATGTTGGCGTCAAAGTGTTCGGACAATCTGAATTTGCCCTGTACACCGCCATGGATCGTAAAGGATTGTTGGTGTCTTCTCGTCATTCCACCGACACCAAAAAAGGGAACGATATCAAATACCCGGTCTGGTTTGTATTTGGCGAAAAAATTAATCAAGCCCATCATGAAGTCGATGTTCAGGTGCATATAGTGCATGTGAATCATTTGTCGGGCGTCGTAGGTGAAACCGTGCAGGGAACCGCCGCCGCCTTGCAGGCGCAATCCCCACCAGGGATTGAACATTTTTCCGAGGGAAAGCTCCGGCATGAAGGTAATGGTGTTTTTGAATTTGGCTTGGGAGGAGTGCTCGGCGATAAAGGCGTTGGCACCGAAATTCGCCGATATGAACCAATTGTGCCAAAACGGATTGGCCTCAAATGAGGTCTTGTACCCCGGGAGACGTCGTTCGATGATTACCTCTTCCACTTGCGTCTGTGCCTGGGTTATTCCGCATAGACCGGCAATCAAAACAATAAACATGAATCCTTTTTTCATAACATTTTCTTTGTTAGGTGATTACATTTGTGGTATGTCTTTTTTAATCAATGGCTAAAATTTACGGGAATAACGTACTTTTCAGAATTTACGTTTCAAAAAAGGAGCGTATCGTGGTATTTTTTATGATTTTTAATCTTTTGTTCTCCAACATGGTATATTTTTAATACCTTTGACTTCATCTTAGATACGTCAGAATTTTATTAATATTTGAAACTATGTTGAACATTGCATTGTTTGGTCCTCCGGGAGCTGGAAAAGGTACCCAGGCGAAACGGATTGTGGAAAAATACAACCTGGTTCACCTGTCTACGGGGGATATGATTCGCAAAGAGATTGCGGAAGAAACGGAATTGGGTAAAATGGCACGGGACATCATCAACCGGGGAGAATTGTTGTCGGACGAGTTTGTGGTGAAGCTCATCGCCAACAGCATGGCGGCTTGCCGGAACGCCAACGGCTTTCTGTTCGACGGTTTTCCGCGCACGGTGGCACAGGCGGAAATTCTTGATGCCATGCTGGAAAAGGAAGGTATGCCTTTAAAGGGGCTGATTTGCATTCATGTTCCTTTTGAAGAATTGAAACGTCGGATGCTGGAACGGGCGAAGATTGAGGGAAGAGCGGACGATAACGAGGAGGTGATTGAGAAACGTTTCCGGGAATACAACGACAAAACCGTACACGTGGCAAATCATTACAAGAAAAAGGGATTGCACATCGACATTGAGGGAAATTGCCCGGTGGACGAGGTGTTCAGTTCCATTACCGTTGCCATTGAGAAGATGAATTGAGAATGAAGAATATGAGAAAGTTGATGTTTTGTTTTTTCTGCATCGCCTGTTTGTTTGTAACAGGTTGTGAAGAAGACGACGATATGGAAGAGTATTATGTGAGGTACACCGCTGTCGCACAGCCGGGTCGCAGTGTCCATATGAGCTTTACCAATGAAACGGGTAAGACTACGAGTATACGTGCCACGATGTCGGATGGGAAGTTTCAATATGCTGTCGGACCTGTCCGGAGAGGCTTTGAAGCGCATCTTTATGTCGAGTACGAAGAGGATGGAGGACCAGTGGATTTCATCAGTGTTGAAGTTGCCGAAGAGGATAGACCATTTGTGCTGAAAAAATCTTACAGTAAAAATGCTCTCGGTATTGACTATAAGATTGAGTAAATGTTGGGACAGGCATAAAAAAATGGACGATTGTATAATCGTCCATTTTTTTGTTATCCCTTTTCGTTTTTACTTCAAAAGGCCTTTTCTTTTTAACAAAGGTTCGATGGACGGCTCTTTGCCTCGGAATTGTTTGTAGAGTTTCATCGGGTCATCGGAACCGCCTTGGGTAAGGATGTTTTCATAGAAAAGCCGGGCTTTTTCCGGATTGAAAACATCGCCTGTTTCCTTGAAAGCGGCAAAGGCGTCGGCATCGAGTACTTCCGCCCAGGTATAAACATAGTAGCCTGCCGAATAACCGCCATTGAAAATGTGGCCGAAATAAGGGCTGCGGTAACGGACGGTAATTTCCGGAATCAGTCCCAGGCGTTTCAACGTCTCTTTTTCAAACTTTTCGGCATCTATGGGAGTGGTGTCCTGAATGGAGTGGTAGGCCATGTCCAGCAATGCGGCAGACATGAATTCGGTTACGACGAAGCCCTGATTGAAAAGGCTGCTTGCTTGCAGTTTGTCGATGAGTTTCTGTGGCATGGGTTCTCCGGTTTTCCAGTGGCGTGCATATATTTTCAACACTTCCGGTTCGGCGGCCCAGTTTTCCATGACCTGGGAGGGAAGTTCTACGAAATCCTGGGCGACGGAAGTGCCGGATACGCTTGGATAGGTGCATTTTGACAACAGACCGTGCAGGGCGTGTCCAAACTCGTGGAACAAGGTGCAGGCTTCATCGAAAGTAAGCAGGGAAGGGGTATTGCCGGTCGGCTTGGTGAAATTGCATACGTTGGTGATGACCGGAGTGGCATTCAGCAGTTTGGACTGCGGACGGTACGCTTCCATCCAGGCGCCACTTCCTTTGCTGGCACGTGGAAAATAGTCGGCATAAAGGATGCCGATGTGATGGCCGTCGGCATCTTTTACTTCAAATGCCAGGGCATCCGGATGTGGTACAGGGATATTGTTCAGCGAAGAGAAGGTGACCCCATACAGCTTGTTGGCAACGTAGAATGCCCCTTCGCGCACTTTTTCCAG
>CAMWQQ010000172.1 GCA_947176455.1 uncultured Odoribacter sp.
GTACCGGTGATTTTTCAATTGCCGCTTTTCGTGCCTGCGTAGAACGTGTGATAGGGATTGATATCTCCGCCAATATGGTGGACATCGGACGCAGAAAAGTCCGGGAAGCCGGATTGGAAGAGTGCATCGATTTGCAAATAGGGGACAGCGAACAGATGAGTTTTGCCGACAATGCTTTCGATGCGGTGACGGTGGCTTTCGGAGTCCGTAATTTTGAACACCTCGAAGCCGGTCTGAAAGAGATGCTACGCGTCCTCCGTCCGGGGGGCAAGGTGGTCATTCTTGAATTTTCCATGCCGGAACGTTTTCCGATGAAACAATTGTACACGCTTTATTTCCGCCATATTTTGCCAACGGTTGGCGGTTGGATTTCAGGTAATAAAAGCGCCTATACCTATTTGCCGGCATCGGTGATGAAATTTCCACAGGGACAAGCCTTTCTGGACATCATGCGGTCGTGCGGCTTTGCTTCTCCCGTGCAACACAAACTTACCTTTGGCATTGCCAGCCTGTATGTCGGTGAAAAGCCGACAGATTAAATCACGAACCCTATTCCCGCCAAAAGGGCAAACAGCAGGGTGGAGAGGGAAAGCACTTTCAGTTGCGGGTCTAATGCCCGTCCTTGGCTTTTGCTCATCTGTTTCAGATGAATCGCAAAGAGCGGAAGGGATAGCCAGAACAACAGGTTTGAAAGTCGGAAGTCCTGAAAAGCCACATAGGCGGTCATTGCCAGAAACGCCCCGATAATCAGGCAAAAGTGATAGATTTTGGCTCGGTGGATACCGATGAGTACCGGAAGGGTATGTTTCCCGTAAACTTTGTCGTTTTCAACATCCCGCATGTTGTTCAGGTTCAGTACGCCGACGGAGAGCAGTCCGATAGCGCTTGCCGGCAGGAATAAGACAGGAACAATTTGCCGGACCATAAGAAACCAGGAACCGCAGACGCTCAGCAAGCCGAAAAACAAGAATACGGACAGGTCGCCCAGTCCGTGGTATCCGTAAGCTCCTTTGCCTACCGTATATTTGATGGCGGCAACGATGGCGGTCGCTCCCAAAAGCAGCATGACGATTCCGTCCTGAGAGAACAATTGGTCGAATGCGGAATAGACCAGCAGGATGCCGAAACAGACGGACAATATCGCAAACACCGCAATGGTACGCTTGAATTCGCTTAGCGTGAGCGCACCGGACTGGATGCTGCGAATGGGACCGAGACGTTCCGTGTTGTCCGTGCCTTTCTGCAAGTCTCCGAGTTCATTTGCCAGATTGGATAGTATTTGCAGGCTAAGCGTGGTTGCCACTGCCAATAGAAAAGGTGTTGTTTGAAAAAATCCGTGGGCGGAGGCAAGCAGGGTGCCCAGAAATATCCCGGACAAGGACAAAGGCAGGGTGCGTAGCCTGAAACTGGCGATGTAATGTCTGGCTTTATTCATACGATGAATCGTGAGTTGTCAATAATAAAAGAAGTTGTCCAAAATGTTTTTGGACAACTTCTTTTTATGGAATGGTTGATTATCCCAAGAACGAAAGCAGGATACCTGCGGCAACGGCGGAGCCGATAACTCCGGCAACGTTGGGCCCCATAGCGTGCATCAGCAGGAAGTTGCCCGGATTGGCTTCTTGTCCTACATTCTGCGATACGCGGGCTGCCATGGGCACGGCGGAAACTCCGGCGGAACCAATCAGCGGGTTAATCTTGTTCTTGAGGAACAGGTTCATGAACTTGGCGAGCAACACACCGCCGGCGGAACCCAAACCGAATGCCAGGATACCAATCAGCAGAATGGCAAGCGTCTGGAGATTCAGGAAGGCGGAGGCGGTAGCCGTGGCGCCTACGGAGATTCCGAGGAAGATGGTCGTGATGTTCATCAGTTCGTTTTGTACGGTTTTGCTCAGACGTTCCACGACACCGCTTTCACGCATCAGGTTGCCCAGCATCAGGCATCCGATAAGCGGAGCGGCAGACGGCAGCAACAAGGAAACGAACACGGTAACGACAATCGGGAAAATGATTTTTTCCGTCTTGGATACCATGCGCAACTGTTGCATGACGATTTCCCGTTCCTTTTGGGTCGTCAGCATTTTCATGATAGGGGGCTGAATGACCGGTACCAATGCCATGTAAGAATAGGCGGCAACGGCAATCGGTCCCAGCAGGCTCGGTGACAACTTGGAAGTCAGGTATATGGCGGTAGGACCGTCTGCGCCGCCGATGATACCGATAGAGCCGGCTTCCGCATAGGTGAATCCGATAGCCAGCGCTCCGAGGAACGTGGCGAAGATTCCGATTTGCGCGGCGGCTCCCAGCAGGAAGCTCTTGGGGTTTGCCAACAGCGGACCGAAATCCGTCATGGCACCTACGCCGATGAAAATGATACAGGGATAGATACCCAGTTTGACACCCAAATAGAGGTAGTCCAGCAGACCGACGTTGTTTGCGTCTACGAAGTCAGCCCAATGCACGTGACCGCCCTCGAAGAGTTCCGCATGGTAAAGACCTGCACCCGGTAGGTTGGTCAGCAACATACCGAAAGCGATGGGCAACAGCAACAACGGCTCGAATTTCCGTACAATGGCGAGATAGAACAGCAGACAGGCTACTGCAATCATCACCAGGCAAAGCCAGTTATTCCCGTCGGAAAGATGCGCAAAGCCCGTATCGTTCAGGAACTTGGCGATGCTCCCTCCCAAATCGACTTCTTCAGCGCGGGCTGCGAACGGGGCGATGAGTAGCCCGGCGAATGCAGCTATCCTGAAAAGATAATGTTTGATTTGTTTCATGTTCCACAATTTTACGGTAAATTACTCCAGGTCAATCAGCTTGTCGTCCTGTGCTACGGTCTGTCCGGCGCTTACGTGAATGGTCTTCACCTTACCGTCCTTGCTTGCCACGATGTTGTTTTCCATTTTCATGGCTTCCATAACGACAACGGTGTCACCGCGTTTTACCTGGTCGCCCACCTTTACGTTGATGGATGAAATCGTTCCGGGTAGCGGAGCCTTGATGCTGCTTGCCGAGTTGGTGGTAGCCTGGGGGGCGCTTACCTGTACCTGCGGCGCTGCCGGTGCGCTGGCTTTGCGTGCTACCGGTGCGGGAGCTCCAGCCGTAACGTTTTTACTTTCATAAGTGACTTCGTAAGCCAGACCGTTTACCTCCACTTTCGCTTTGTTGTGGTCTGTCACGTCTACCGTGACGTCGAAGTCATTTCCGTCTATCGTGATTTTGTATTTGTTCATATCCTTTTTATTTACTTGGTCATAGTCATATTTCTCATGCTGTAAATTTTAGAACTCCACGGGGAATAGCGTCTTTCCACCTCTTGGATGGTAATGACGTGCGGCTCCTCGTCGTGTGCGTCCAAATACAGGTGCATCGCCATGGCAATGGCTGCCTGTTCGTGCGGAGTGGGATGTTCGTCGGTTCCCACGGTCGTCTGGGCGTGCGTGACGCTTTTCGTCAGACCGCTTCCGGCGTGAATGGCTTTTGTCTGCAAGCTGATGACCCAAATCAGGACGACCAGCAACAAAAATACCGTACCGATACCCATTCCGGTCACTAAGAGCGCATAGCCCCAATTGATAGCTAACATGGTCATATCTCTGAATTATAAAGGTATATTGGAATGTTTCTTCATCGGATTGGTTACCCGTTTGGTCTGCAGCGACTGGAAGGCGCGAATGACGCGGAAACGCGTGTTACGCGGCTCGATAACGTCGTCGATGTAACCATAGGAAGCCGCCTTGTACGGGTTGGCGAAAGCGTTGTTGTACTCTTCCTCCTTCTCGGCGATGAATTTGGCTTTCTCTTCCGGGTCGGTGATTGCTGATACTTCTTTTCCGTAGAGCACTTCGATAGCACCCTTGGCACCCATTACGGCAATTTGAGCCGTCGGCCATGCGTAGTTGAAGTCGCCACGCAGCTGCTTGCAGGACATAACGTCGTGCGCTCCGCCGTAGGATTTGCGCAACGTGACGGTTACCTTGGGCACGGTAGCCTCGCCGTAAGCGAACATCAGTTTCGCACCGTGGGTGATGATACCGCCGTATTCCTGAACTCGTCCCGGCAAGAATCCCGGTACGTCCACCAGGGTAAGAATCGGAATGTTGAAGCAGTCGCAGAAGCGTACAAAGCGGGCTGCCTTGCGGGAAGCCTCGATGTCGAGCACGCCGGCGTAGAAGTTGGGCTGGTTGGCGATGACACCGACGGAACGTCCGCCCATGCGGCAGAAACCCACGATGATGTTGCGTGCGTAACGCTTGTGTACTTCCAGGAACTTGCCATCGTCCACGATTGCCTCGATGACTTCAAGCATATTGTACGGCAGGTTGGGATTGTCGGGAATCAGGCTGTTGAGCTTGTCTTCCAGACGGTCTATCGGGTCGTTGCACAGCATCATCGGTGCTTCTTCCAGGTTGTTGGAAGGCAGGTAGGACAGCAGGTCGCGGATGAGGGCGATGCCTTCTTCCTCGTTCTCTACCATGAAGTGGGATACGCCCGACTTGGTGGAGTGTATTTCGGCACCTCCGAGTTCTTCCGTGGAAATGTCCTCGCCGGTCACGGTCTT
>CAMWQQ010000173.1 GCA_947176455.1 uncultured Odoribacter sp.
AAGCAAATGGAAGAAGCTGAGGATAAGGCTTATTTGAATGAATCATATTAATTTGTACATTATGAAAGTTATCGTTTCGCTATTGTGTGTTTGGTTGTTGGCGTTTCAGGTGAAAGCCGATGAAGGTAAGAAAACCTATGAAAAGAAATTTGCCAAGGCGGGACTGGAGGAATTGGTGGTCAATAATACGCACGGCAAGATTGAAATCGTCCAGCAGGGGGAGGAAATAGAGGTTGTGGCGGAAATGAAAGTGGTTGCCAAGACGGCGGCGAAGGCGGACGAGACGTTGGATTTGATACAAATCCTGGAAACCCGCTCGGAGCATTATTTGAGCTTGGAAACCCGTTTGGGAAAGGATATGGGGATTACGCAGTTCTTTACAGGTTTGAGCATCAGCATCGATTATAAGATAAGCGTGCCGAAAGGGGTGAGGTTGCGACTGATTACTACGGACGGAAACGTTTATCTCGGTAATTTCGAGGGCGAGTTGAATGCCGATATCCGGAATGGCGATTTCAAGGCGGCGGCGTTGAAAGGCGAGGTATATATGAAGCAGGAGAAAGGAAAATTTTCCGTGGAAGACGTGGAAATGCTGGAGGGGGAGTTTAAGAATTGCACGCTTCAGATGGAATCCGGGAGCAATGTCCGCTTGACTGCCGCTTCGTGCGAAGGTCGGTTTGATTCCATTGACAAGCTGAATATCCGTTCCAATGGCGGAACTATAAAAATCGGTGATGTGGAGGAGTTGATGGGAAGTTCTTCTTTTACGAAATACGAAGTGCAGGATTTGGCCAGTTTGTTGGATATGGATATGAAAATGGGCGAAATGAATGTCCGGAATGTCCGCTTGTTGTTTTCCGAGATCCGTTTAAAAGGCTCTTTTACGAAGGTGGGGTTGACTTTTCCCCATGGTACTGGCTATAAGCTGGAGTTAAAGCACAACAAGTCCCTGAAACTGGATTTGCCCCGAAGCATGGTATTGGAGGAACGTCCTACCGCGGAAAGGAATATGACGCTCGGTTCCAAGTTCGTCGGTGACCCGAAATATACGGGAAAAGTGCTACTGGAACTCTTCAACGGCAGTCTTTTCATTCAATAAATCGGGTTTGGGTATAGCTTAGTGGTTTTTTATCCAATATTCCAGTAACGCAACAGGACCATAGTGCCATAGTTTTGTTTCTTCGCGTTCAAGTTGCTGATAAGTGTTCGAGCAATAAATGGTTTTGAGGGCATTGCTTAAACTCACGCCAAATTTGTCCGCGTAAAGTACGGCGAGTTGACTGACCTTATAAGGCAGTATCAGGTAGAGATTGTCTTTGCTTACGCTTTGTATCATCGTTGAACGGGTTTTGCTGATTGGAAGTGTAAATGTTTCAAGGCTTCGGGGGTATGGAAAAGGTATTTCGTTTGGTAAGGAATTCATCAATTTCTTCAAGAATCCATTGGGGACTTTGGGTGTGAAGGATTTCGTAATTGTCCTCCAGATAGTTTAGAGCCCCGGAAACGGCAAGTTCTTCCATGGCTTCTCTGCCGTTGATACCTTTGCTATGTTTGTATTGCTCGATGCAAAATGAGAGGAACAAGGGTATGGTGTCGGCCGGGTATGTTTTTTTAATCTTTTCCATAAACAAATTCCTTTCAGATACCAATTCGTCTTTATTCTTCGGAATTGAGGGCTTGCCAGAGGGCGTCTTTCAGTTCCGTGATTCCGGTGCCGGCGACGGAGGAGATGAACACGTAAGGAATGTCCGGCAGGTCGTTTTCCATTTCGGATATCAATTCTTTGTCTGCATAGTCGCATTTGGAAATGGCGAGAACTCGTTTCTTGTCCAGCATTTCCGGATTGTATTGCTTCAATTCGTTGAGCAGGATGCTGTATTCCTCGCGTATGTTTGGGCTGTCGGCGGGTACCATAAACAACAGCACGGAATTGCGCTCGATGTGTCGCAAGAACCGGATGCCTAATCCTTTGCCCAGGTGCGCACCCTCGATGATTCCCGGGATGTCCGCCATCACGAAAGAGCGGTTGTCCCGGTAGGTGACGATGCCCAGATTGGGCACCAAGGTGGTGAAAGGATAATTGGCGATTTCCGGTTTGGCTGCGGAAACGACCGACAGCAACGTGGATTTTCCGGCGTTCGGAAAACCGACGAGTCCGACATCTGCCAGCACTTTCAATTCCAAAATGACGGAGCGTTCCATGCGCGGTTCGCCGGGTTGCGCATAGCGAGGGGTCTGGTTGGTCGCCGACTTGAAATTCCAGTTGCCCAATCCTCCCCGTCCTCCTTTGACCAGGATGTGGGTTTCGTTGTCCTCCGTTATTTCGCAAATGGTTTCACCGGTCTCCGCATCCCGGGCAACGGTTCCCAACGGTACTTCGATGACGACGTCTTCACCGTTTGCTCCGGAACTCCGGTTTTCGCTGCCGTTTTCACCGTCTCCGGCGAATATGTGGCGCTTGTATTTAAGGTGAATTAACGTCCAATAGTTCCGGTTTCCACGAATCAGCACGTGTCCGCCTCTGCCCCCGTCGCCTCCGTCGGGTCCGCCTTTGATGGTGCGTTTGTCCCGGTGCAAGTGTGCGGAACCTCGTCCGCCGGCACCGCTCCGGCAAAAGGTTTTCACATAATCCACAAAATTCGTAGAAGCCATAATATAATTGCAATAAAGGGTTAAAACAAAATCAAGTGTTTAGGATATAAAGGTCCGGATAGTTCCGACCCAGTCCGTCATAATCCAGTCCGCGTCCCACCACAAACTCATTGCCCAGTTCGATGCCCTTGTAATGAACGGGTACGGGAACCACAATTGCCTGAGGCTTGTAAAACAACGTCGCCACAAGCACCTGTTTCGGATTTTTATTTTTCAGGTATTCCAGCAGGTGATGCATGGAGCGTCCGGAATCGATGATGTCTTCCAAGATGACCACGGTGCGTCCTGCGATGTTTTCCGTCAGACCGATTAATTCCTTGATTTCACCGGAAGAGCGGGTGCCACAATACGAAGCCGTTTTCACAAAACTGATTTGAGTACCTGGAACGGTGATTTGTTTGATCAGGTCTGCGGTAAACATGAATGCTCCGTTCAGTATGCTCAGGAACAGGGGACGTTCCTCTTTCAGATCACTGTTCATCCGGTTTGCCATATCGGCAATCGCTTTGTCGATGTCGGCGGCTTTGATGAAGGGACGGAATGTCTTGTCGTGTAAAGTGATGTTTCCCATGCTTAGAACATATCGGTGCAATAATCGGCTCTCCTGGAAAACCGGGAGTTAATCCGAACAAAAATAATATTTTTGGAGCAGATATGGAGGGGTAAGCCGGATTATATTTACTTTTGTGCACGTATAGATTAAAAACACATCATTCATGAATCCAAGAGTAAGTATTATTATGGGAAGTACTTCCGACCTGCCGATTATGGAAAAGGCGGCGAAAGTGCTGAACGATATGGGAATCCCTTTTGAAATGAACGCCTTGTCGGCTCACCGGACGCCGGCAGAAGTTGAGGAATTTGCCGTTCATGCCGCCGAAAGGGGGATTGAGGTGATTGTTGCCGGAGCGGGAATGGCGGCTCATCTTCCGGGGGTTATCGCGGCCATGACGCCGGTGCCGGTCATCGGTGTACCGATCAATGCTTCGCTGGGCGGTATGGATGCGCTTTTGGCGATTACCCAGATGCCTCCGGGGATACCGGTGGCGACGGTTGCCATAAACGGGGCGATGAATGCCGGAATCCTTGCCGTACAAATGCTGGCTGTCGGGGATGCTTCACTGAAACGGAAAATGGTTGAATTCAAGGCTTCTTTGAAGAACAAGATTGTGGAGGCGAATCGGGATTTGGCGGAAGTGAAGTACGATTTCAAGACGAATTAATCAAAATCTTTTTTTGACGATTTACCGAAGGTTGGCTGAAGAACGCCAACCTTTTTTTGTGTGAAACAGCTACTGGGGACTTGGCTATTCGGTTTAAATTTTGTAAATTTGGTAACGAGTGTGTTAAATGAAATTGATTGCTAAAACGGGATGAACGATTTGTTTTTGGTTGCTATCTGATTGTTGCGTAATCCGGCCTGTCAGCGAGGCGCCCTGCTTTGAATGAACACGATGAAATACCATGCCCTTTTTTTATTGTTTTTATTGGCGGGTTTGTATGGCGGGAGCGTGGCACAGAATCTGCCCGATATTGAAAAATTGCTTGAGAGCAACAGCATCGAGAGCGGTGAGGAGAATTACGAGGAACTGGTCAACACCTTGTTGCAACTTTCGGTTTCTCCGCTGAATATAAACACCGCGAATTTTGATTCCTTGAAAATGTTGGTGTTGCTGTCCGACAGTCAGATAGACCAGTTGTTGGCTTTCCGGAAGAAATACGGAAATTTTCTCCACGTGAACGAGTTGTTGTGGGTGCCGGGAATAGGCAAAAAGGATGTGGAAAACCTTTCTCCTTTCATTACTTTGGGTGAACGGGTGCGAAAGGTGGGGGCGCAGATCGCTCGGAAGAATATGAAGCAGGAACTTTTGGCGAAAGTCCGGACAACCTTGCCCCGCCAGGAGGGGTACAGAC
>CAMWQQ010000174.1 GCA_947176455.1 uncultured Odoribacter sp.
TCTACCAATAAAAATCCGCCAACTCTACCAATAAAAATCCGCCAACTCTACCAATAAAAATCCGCCAACTCTACCAATTGACAAAATAATTATCTATCTTTGTGGACGATAAGCATTCGGAACATGAAGGCAGAGTATCGTAAAAGAATAGCAGATCAAATCCTCGAATATCGTTTGGAGGAAATGGGAGCCGTATTAATCGAAGGTCCCAAATGGTGCGGCAAAACGACCACGGCAGAGCAACAGGCTCAAAGCGTGCTATTCTTATCCGACCCGGACAAGCAAAAACAATATCTTGAGCTTTCCCACCTGAACACCAAATTGCTTTTGGCAGGTGACACACCGCGACTGATTGACGAATGGCAACTTGCCCCTCACCTGTGGGACGCCGTCCGCCATGAAGTGGACCAGCGCCGCAAAGACGGACAATTCATCCTCACCGGCTCCGCCGTACCCCCGTCCACCGAAACCATCCACCACTCCGGCACCGGACGGTACGCCTGGATTACCATGCGTCCCATGAGTTTGTGGGAATCCGGAGAATCAACGGGTGAAATCAGCTTGGACGAACTGTTCAAAGGCAAGAAGGAATCCACCGGCACGAATACGCTCGAACTGGCAGACATCGCATTCTTGATTTGCCGGGGCGGCTGGCCCGCCACACTCAGAAAAAGTCGCAGGGCAGCCCTCCACATGGCCTACGACTACTACGATGCGGTGATACGCACCGATGTTTCAAGGGCGAACCAGGTGGAACACGACCCCGAACGCCTGAAAGCCCTGATGCGCTCATACGCCCGGCACCAAGGGGCGCAGGTACCCGTCACAAGCATACGCAACGACATCGCCGCCAACGAGGAGGACAAGATTTCCATCAACTCGTTGCACGCCTATCTGGTGGCATTGGAAAAAATCTTTGTCATCGAGGACATGCGCGCCTGGAATCCGAACATCCGCTCGAAAACGGCCATCCGCACCTCCGACACCCGCTATTTTGTGGACCCCTCCATTGCGGCGGCATCTCTCGGTATTGGTCCGGACGATTTGATAAACGACCTCGAGACCTTCGGACTCCTGTTTGAAACCCTTTGCGTGCGCGACCTTCGGGTGTATGCTGACGCACTCGACGGCAAAGTCTACCACTACCGCGACAAAGAAGGACTGGAATGCGATGCCGTCATCCATCGGCGGGACGGCTCATACGGCTTAATCGAAGTGAAGCTCGGCGGAGACAAAGCCATCGAACACGGAGCGGAAACATTAAAAACATTGAAAGATAAAATCGACACGACCCGGATGAAAGCCCCCTCTTTCCTGATGGTGCTGACCGCTATCGGCTCCTACGCCTTCAAACGTAGCGACGACGTCTGGATTGTTCCTGTCGGCTGTTTAAAAGACTAAAGACAAAAAAACGCAGGAACCCTCGACAAGGCATCCGCCTCGCTACCGGCACCTGCGTCCAAGGCGGTCAACGATCGCTCATCTTCGTTTGCCCGCAAAAGGACAAACACGACAAAGGACGGTTTACTACATTGGACATCCGTCTCTCACACTAAGCTCAAGGCAAAAGGGCAACCCGGAAGCCGAGACCCTTGTTACGGAAGTACGGGCTGCGGTCGCCCCGAAACGACACCCGGCAGTACTGCGCATGAATGTCCCAACTACCACCACGGTACACGCGGTAAGAGCCCGTCTCAGGACCAACAGGATCGGTCTGTGGCGAGTTTGCGTAATAATTTGAGGAATACCAGTCCGAGCACCACTCCCATACGTTACCTGTCATGTCATAAATGCCCAGCTCGTTGGCTTTCTTCAAACCGACAGGAGAAGTAGAATATTTCTCTGCACTATTACCCCAATACCAAGCGACCTCGTCAATATCGTTGCCACCACTGTACTTGTAACCCTGGCTCTTCGCTCCGCCACGGGCGGCATACTCCCACTGAGCCTCCGTAGGCAAGACATACTTCTTACCCGTCAACTGACTCAGCTTCGTGCAAAACTCCTGAGCCTCATTCCAGCTTACATAGTACATCGGATTCTCTGAGCCTTTACCATAAAGGTCCAAATCTTCATTCCAATATTCAATCGCCTTGTCCCGCTGTTCCTCTATCGTCGTGCCCATGACACGCTCCCACAAACCCTGAGTCACCTCGTACTTGCCGATGTAATAATCAGACAAAGTTACCTCGTGATCCGGTTTTTCCCAATCAAAAGCCTCATCGTCATCCTCCGAAGCCCCCATCTGGAACGTACCGCCCTGCACGTAAACCATTTCCAAAGAAACTCCGGAAACCGTCTCCGTGAAATCCTTAGCAACAGGCCTCTGAGTAATAAATACCGTATCTTTCAACGAACCACCGGAAAACAAGACATAACCCTCGCGAACCTTCGGTTCATCGTTCACAGACACTGCAAAAACATGCGTCTTCGAAACCTTGGAAGACTCCTCGCTCAACCAAGGACGGAAAGCATCCGGTATTGTCACCGTGTATTCCACATTGCTTACTACCTGGACGGAAATCGTCTCGCCATCGGCAAGCACTTCAAAACGGTGCTCGTCCAGCGTCAGCACTTCCTCTTCCGGCTCTACCGGGTCTCCGGAACCGCCCTTGTGACAACCGGCAAGTACCACCAAACCCAGCATCAAATAAAATAATCTTTTCATCATCACACTTTTATTTTAAGGTTAAACAAAAAATCATCCACTTACGAACTTCACGCAAAACTCCCCACAGGTGTCAGAGAACACCCTGAAACACCACCAAGTGGTGCTATGTTTCCACGATCCCAACAAACAATAAAAACGTTCGTTTTTATTAGTTGAAAGTTTATAAGGTTCATAAAGTTTATAAAGTTCTTGCCGGAAGTGGCAGGAAGATTATCTTAGATGGTTATTCCTTCTGTTTTACAATATTTTAATAAAACAAAGCGGATGCTTTGAACATAAATGATAAGTTCAAAAATTTTTATACATTTGCATCGGTTTCTAAAAAAATAGTGCCCAATAAAAACGAACGTTTTTTTAGGGGAACATTTACTAGATATCCCGAAGTTTCTTGGTTGTTTAACGACTATGTCCTTGAACGCTCTTAGTTGATAATCAAACAATGTTGTACAGACTTTTTACTTAACAAGATTACAAGCGTATTTCACTTTTGCATAAAGAGTCTCTATTGGATGTAAAGAATACGAACATCGACCTTTTTCCTCATCAAATGTTTCTGACAATATGTAATCAGACTCTTTGTTTTTCAGTCTATTTTCTTTCTTGCTACATTCTTGAACAAAATCTTGTTGTGAAATTTTTATTCGTGATTTGTTGTTTGTATATACTACATCCCAATCAACATTATTAGGTTTGATATAACTTACAAACTTTCTCAATTTATATTTGCTTTGTATTTTCTGTTCAGTAATCTCAAAAACCAACACTGGATATGTTTGTATTGATTGCTTACTTTCCATTGTTTTGTATGGTTCAACAAATATATACTGACCATTTAATATGTTATAATCTTTCATAGAATTACCATATACGTACAAATGATCTAATTCTAAAGTAGTTATTGTATCATCACCACATTTTATCTCTTTAGGTATTTTACCTGATGACAATTTATATCTCCAAAAAAACTTATCTACTTTACCAGCCTTAGCAACCAAATGCCATCTCAAACCTAAAATAAAACTCAACAATGGAGCAAACAGCAATACTGATATTATTATTAAAAACGCTATATTATACATATCCACTTAATTATTTAATCTTCAGTTATAACGGAACAAGATATTGCAGGTTTATTATTTTTTGTACATTTCGTTGTCTTTAGGAATTTCATTGTAGTTAATGCAATCCAAGCAATAATAAAACCAACACAAGGATAAGTACTACTGGCAATAGAATACGCAACCCCAAAAAGGAATATACATATTAACATCAGAACTTCTGTAATGTATTTAGGATTATTACTATTTTCAATTTTTTCTTGTTCAAAAACATAACAAACATCTGCAACAAATAAAGAAAGAGCCATTATCAAAGGGAATAAATAACTCTCGTTTACATTTCTCATGTTCAAATCCAACATCTGAAATTTCATTTCCCCCTGAAATAGTTTTGGGAAAGTTGCAAATAATAGTCCTAAAGACCAACCGATTACATATATTGTCTTTTTTATCATTTTTATTCATTGGTGTGCGCAAAAATAATATCTTTCTCTCGAAAAATCAGTATCAATTTCATCACATCTTTCATTTTTAGTTCAAGTGTAAGCTAGTATGTGGGTATCTGCACACATTCCCGGTACTTGAATAGTATAAAAATACGATAATATTTTGAACTACACAAGCCTAAAGTGGATATTTCAAGCATTACCCTGTTCCAGAAGACCTCTATTATGCAAGCTTACTCCCTGCTCGCAATCACGCGGTCCATTTTCACATCGTGCGGTTCGGTCGGGATTTGTTCCAACAACTGGAAACCGAAACAGACACCAAGCTTGTAAGCGTCCGTCTGCCTCAAAATCTTGTCGTAATACCCCTTGCCTCGTCCCA
>CAMWQQ010000175.1 GCA_947176455.1 uncultured Odoribacter sp.
GAGGTAAAATAATTGTATGGCTAAAAAAAATATTTTATTTTTGTTTCTATTATATTAAATAACTCATCTAACTAATGAACATACAAGAATTAGAACATAGATTTGAAGAAATCTATGGCAGAAAAGCCGAACACGCCTTTTTCGCTCCCGGTCGTGTCAACCTCATCGGCGAACATACGGACTATAACGGAGGACTGGTATTCCCCTGCGCATTGAGCTTCGGGACCTACCTGCTGGCAGCCAAAAGGCAAGACCAGAAGACCCATTTCGACAGCATCAACATGAAATTTTCCGCCACGACGGACGCGTCCGCCTTTGTCAACAAACCGGTAGAGTGGATTAAATACCCGCTGGGAGTCATGAAAGAGTTTGCAGACCGAGGTCTGGATGTCTGGGGCTACGACCTGCTGTATTACGGCAACATCCCCAACGGCGCCGGACTTTCCTCGTCGGCATCCATTGAAGTCGTGACCGCAGTCATGCTGAACGAACTGACTGGTGCCGGTCTGGACATGGTTGAACTGGTCAAGATTTCACAAAAGGCCGAGAACGTTTATGTCGGTGTCAACTGCGGCATCATGGACCAATTCGCCGTCGGCATGGGCAAAAAGAACCACGCCATCGCCTTGGACTGCGCCAGCCTGAAATACAACTATGTTCCTCTGGACATGAAAGGCTACAAATTGGTCATTGCGAACACCAACAAGAAAAGGGGCTTGGCTGATTCCAAATACAACGAAAGAAGAAGCGAATGCGATGTCGCCGTCACCGCCATTTCCGGTACCCACAAAATCGATTTTCTTTGCCAGTTGGACGAAAAAGAATTTGAAGCATGCGGTTCTTGCATACAGGACAATACCGTCTTCCGCCGCGCCCGGCACGCCGTTACGGAAAACCAACGGGTGATCAAGGCAATCGACGCACTCAAGACGGGCAACTTGCAGACCTTCGGACAATTGATGAACGCTTCCCACAAGTCCCTGAAAGAGGATTATGAAGTGACCGGTATCGAACTGGACACGTTGGCAGAAGAAGGACAGCACCTGGAGGGCGTACTGGGTTCCCGCATGACCGGCGCCGGATTCGGCGGATGCACCGTAACCCTGGTGGCAGAAGACAAGGTCGACAATTACATCCGGAAGGTCGGCGAACTTTACAAATCCAAAGTAAATCTGGAAGCCACCTTCTATATCGCCGACGTGGGCGAAGGAGCACGCAAACTTTATTAATAACCAAGATAACCAAAGATTATGAATCCAAGTTTTCACATCATAGACTTTGCCATTCTGGGCATCTATGCCATTCTGTTAGTGGGCATCGGTCTATGGGTTTCCCGCACCAAAAAAGGGCAAACCAAAACCGCTGAAGATTACTTCCTGGCAAGCAAGGCGCTGCCTTGGTGGGCTATCGGTTCGTCGTTGATTGCCGCCAACATTTCAGCAGAACAGTTTATCGGCATGTCCGGTTCCGGATTTGCAGGAGGATTGGCTATCGCCTCGTATGAATTCATGGCGGCGCTGACCTTGATTATTGTCGGTAAATTTTTCCTGCCTGTTTTCATCAAACAGGGTATTTACACCATTCCCGAATTTGTTGAAAAACGATTTTCCACCAACCTGAAGACCATTCTGGCGATTTTCTGGATTGCCCTGTTTCTTTTCGTAAACCTGACTTCCGTATTGTACCTCGGCGGTAAAGCCATTGATACGATTGTCGGAGTTGGCGACGGTAGCATGATTATTCCAGCCATCATCGCATTGGCGTTGTTTGCCGCGGCCTATTCGCTGTACGGCGGACTTTCGGCTGTTGCCTGGACCGACGTGATTCAGGTGGCGCTGCTGGTACTCGGTGGCGTGATTACCACCTTGATAGCCCTGCATTACGTCACCCCCGAAGGAGGTATCATGAACGGCATCTCCCACATCGCAGACGTTGCCAGCGACAAGTTCGACATGGTGCTTTCACGGGATCACAAGGAATACAACAACCTGCCCGGCATCTACGTCCTGATTGGCGGACTCTGGGTGGCAAACCTGTACTACTGGGGATTCAACCAATACATCATCCAGCGGACTCTGGCGGCCAAATCGCTGAAAGAAGCGCAAAGAGGTATCGCCTTCGCCGCTTTCCTGAAAATGCTGATTCCGTTCATCGTTGCCATTCCCGGCATCATCGCCTATGTTATGTACACGGAAAACCTGCATGAAGCCAAAAGCGCATTTGAAATTGCCGGTTCCGCAACCTTAAACAATGACAACGCTTATCCGTGGCTGATTAGCACATTTATTCCTATCGGCCTCAAAGGATTGGTTCTGGCAGCCTTGGCGGCAGCTATCGTTTCTTCATTAGCCTCTATGCTGAACTCCACGTCCACCATCTTCACCATGGACATCTACAAGCCTTACATCAACCAGAAAGCCTCACAGACCAAATTGGTTAACGTGGGTCGCCTCACGGCAGGCGTCGCACTGGTCATCGCCGTATTGCTGGCTCCGCTATTGGGAGGCATCGACCAGATGTTCCAATACATTCAGGAATACACCGGTCTGGTCAGTCCGGGTATCCTTGCCGTGTTCCTCATGGGCTTGTTCTGGAAGAAAGCAACCAACAAAGGTGCCATTTGGGGAGTATTGTGCTCTATTCCAATCGCATTGATTTTCAAATTACTGCCCTTTGAAATGCCTTTCATGGACCAGATGTTCTATACCTGCATCCTGACCATCGTCATCATTTTCATGGTCAGCCTAAGCACTTGCCCGACAGACGACGATCCGAAAGCCATTAAACTGACTTCGGATATGTTCAAGACAGATAAGATTTTCAACATCTGCGCTTACGTCATCTGCATCCTGCTGGCAGTGATTTACACCATTTTCTTCTAAGAAAGACCTCCCGGACGGGATAAGAAATGAACCCTAAAAGCGAAAAACTTTTAGGGTTCATTTCTTTATAGGTAGCTTTTCAAACGTCGGGCATTTTTCATCTCCTTCAATTTGCGGATAGCCTTGGATTTCACCTGCCTGACCCTCTCGCTGGTCAGTCCCAACTGAGTGCCTATCTCTTCCAAAGACATCGGAGAATTGTCGTCCAACCCGTAATACATCCTTAAAATCAAAGCCTCCCGCCCGGAAAGCAAAACAAACGAACGCTCGATGTCCGTTTTCAAAGAATCATGGTTCATCAGGGTCTCCGGACCTGCGATAGACGGCTCGGAAGCGATATAAATATCATACAGCGACACGGACTCTTCATCCATCGTCAAGGGGGCATCCATCGAGAACGGCTTGTTCGCAATTTTCAAATTCTCCTTTATATCCTCCGAAGCCATGTCCATTTTCTCGGCAACCTCCTCCTCGGTCGGTTCCCGCTGGAACTCCTGTTCCAGAGCGGCATAGCAATGGTTCACCTTGTTAATCATACTGATTTTATTCAACGGCAAACGAATCATCCGGGCATTTTCGGCAATCGCCTGCAAAATAGCCTGGCGAATCCACCACACGGCATAGGAAATAAACTTAAACCCCTTGGTCTCGTCAAAACACTCGGCAGCCTTTATCAGCCCCAGATTCCCCTCGTTTATCAAGTCGCCCAGAGTCAATCCGTGATTCTGGTATTGCTTGGCGACAGAAACGACAAAACGCAAATTGCCCAAAACCAATTTCTCCCTTGCCACCGGATCACCTGTTCGAATCCTCTTGGCTAAATCAGCTTCCTCTTCAGGCAACAATACACGAATCTTGCCGATTTCCTGAAGGTATTTTTCCATGGCATACGACTCACGCCCGGTAATCTGCTTGGTTATTTTAAGCTGCCTCATATCTTGGATTGTTTAGTTGTTTATAAAATTAAAAAAATTTCATCAAAAAGGCAAGGGCCTTTGAACATTTATTCATACCTCTTTTCATACGCTCACAAAAGACGATAGTTTCAGTATGCCGAATAAAAAAAGCGACTTTTGTTTGGAGACACGAAAAAATTGCCTACTTTTGCAGTCCAAAGTGAGAAAATAATGATAAAATATAGTTACCATGAAACGGACATTTCAACCCTCAAACACTAAAAAAAGAAACAAACACGGTTTCAGAGCCAGAATGGCAACTGCAGGAGGTAGAGCAGTATTGGCAAGAAGAAGAGCCAAAGGAAGAAAAAAACTGAGCGTATCTGACGAACACAGACACAAATCATAAATTCTTTACAGATATAAGAAAGCTGCTGCACAAGCAGCTTTTTTTATAGGAAACAATAGCTTAATTTTGTCTGAGCGAAATAACACGCCAATGGAAAAAGAGCCGCAAAAAATAAGAGGCATTGAACAACTGCTGGCCATCGCCGGCTCGAACTTGAATATTCTGGAAGAGGAAGTGGACATGAAAGTCCAGCAGGAATATTTCAGACTGGCGCACGAACTCAGCCAAAAAGCCGATGCCCATCCTGAAATCAAAAAAGAATACCTGGAACGCATCAACGATCTGTTCGATGAAAACACGGACACCGAGGTAAAGAAAAGGATGCTGGTCGTTTTAGCCAACGTGGCGGATGTTGCCGTGTACCGGAC
>CAMWQQ010000176.1 GCA_947176455.1 uncultured Odoribacter sp.
TCTTTAAAATCGTCTTTTCGATGACTTCCGGAAAATACCGGTATTCCAGTTCGTGCACCCGGCTTGCCAGGTCGTCCGGGGTGTCTGTCGGAAGCACCGGGCATTTCGCCTGGAACAGGATTGCTCCTTCGTCATAGTGGTCGTTGACGTAGTGAATGGTGATGCCGCTTTCCTTTTCTCCGGCGGCGATGACCGCCTCGTGCACATGGTGTCCGTACATCCCTTTCCCCCCGTAGGCAGGCAGGAGTGCCGGATGAATGTTGACAATCCGGTTGGGATAGGCGGCGGTGATGCAGGCGGGCATCAGCCACAGGAAGCCTGCCAGAATGATGAAATCCGTTGCTTCCGCTTGCAGTTGCGCCAGGATTACATCCGGATTCCGGAGTTCTTCACGGTTGAAGACAACGGTAGGTACCTGGTATTTTTTTGCCCTTTCGAGCACATAGGCGTTGGCAACGTTGCAGTAGATTTTTTTTACCTTAAATTCTGGTTTCTCAGCAAAATACTGGATGATATTTTCGGCGTTAGAACCTGAACCAGAAGCAAATATTACTAAATTTTTCATCTTATAATCATTTAAAAATCAGTGCCATAAAGATAACTAAAGTTTAATTATTGGCAAAAAATTTTCCAGTGAAAAAAATAAAGGCTACCTTTGTCCGCAGAGTTTAAGTAAATATGCACAAGCTTTGTTTGTGTGTAAAGTGAAATTAAAAAGAATGTCTAATTAAAATTTTAAGCTATGTCTGACATTACTGAAAGAGTACAACGGATTATTGAAGAGAAATTAGGTGTTGATGCATCAGAAGTTAAACCGGAAGCAACTTTTACCAATGATCTGGGTGCAGACTCTCTGGATACCGTTGAGTTGATCATGGAACTGGAAAAAGAATTCAACATTACGATTCCGGACGACCAGGCAGAAAAAATCGTTACTGTAGGTGATGCTATCTCTTATGTAGAGGCTAACGTAAAGTAATTTAATATTATTTTTATGGATTTGAAACGAGTAGTAATTACAGGTCTTGGAACGATCAATCCTTTAGGTCATAATGTGCCTGAGTTTTGGGACAATTTAATCAAGGGCGTCAGTGGCGCCGGTCCTATTACTCGTTTCGATGCATCAAAATTCCGCACGCAGTTTGCCTGTGAGGTGAAGAATTACGAGCCGACCGAGTATTTCGACAAGAAAGAGGTTCGTAAAATGGATCTTTATACTCAATTCGGCATTATCGCCGCAAGAGAGGCAATCAAGGATTCCAATTTGAATCTGGAACAGGAGGACAAAAAGCGGATCGGTGTAATTTGGGGGGCTGGAATCGGTGGATTACAGACTTTCTTTGAGGAATGCGACGCATTCTCCAAAGGGGACGGTACTCCTCGCTTCAACCCTTTCTTTATACCCAAGATGATAGCCAATATGGGCGGTGCTATGATTGCCATAGAGTTCGGATTGAAAGGTCCGAATTACACGACCGTTTCCGCGTGTGCTTCATCGGCTCATGCTATTGTTGATGCATTGAATTTAATTCGCTTAGGAAAAGCTGATGCTATCGTTGCAGGCGGTTCGGAAGCTGCCGTTACCGTTCCCGGTGTCGGTGGTTTTAATTCCATGAAAGCCCTTTCCACCCGCAACGATGATCCCAAAACCGCTTCCAGACCGTTTGATGCCGACCGCGACGGATTCGTGATTGGCGAGGGCGGAGCGAGTTTGATCCTCGAAGAGTACGAGCATGCCGTTGCCCGTGGCGCGCATATCTATGCGGAAGTTGCCGGTGGTGCAGGCAATTGCGACGCATATCACATGACTGCTCCCAATCCAGAAGGAGCGTATGAGGTAATGCAGTTGGCTCTCGAAGATGCAGGGATGAAGCCCGAAGACATTGATTACATCAATGTTCACGGTACATCTACCGGTTTGGGAGACATCTCCGAACCGACGGCTATTCTGAAAGCATTCGGCGAACATGCTTACAAGCTGAACATCAGTTCTACAAAATCCATGACGGGTCACCTGCTGGGTGCCGCCGGTGCTGTAGAGGCGATTGCTTGTACGCTGGCTGTAAAGAATGATATTGTTCCTCCGACCATCAATTTCCACAACCTGGATCCGGAGCTCGATTCAAAACTGAACTTTACGTTCAACGCTCCCCAGAAGAGGAAGGTGAATGTGGCCATTAGCAATACTTTTGGCTTTGGTGGACACAATGCTTGTGTCGTAATTAAAAAATAATCGCATCTAAACTCGTTTGGTTGTGATTAGGCAAATGATTCAATCCATAAAACTTTTCCTGAATCGAAACGGAAAGTTTTATGGATTGTCTATTTCTCAGCTTGGCTTTGTTCCTGGCAACAAGGGGCTTTATAAACTTGCCTTGTTGCACAAGTCCGCTTCCCGGGTAAATGCCCAGGGCGTAGTGCTCAATTACGAACGTCTGGAGTTTCTGGGCGATGCCATATTGGGGGCGATTGTTGCCGAGCTGGTTTATAAATTCTTTCCCAACCAGGACGAAGGTTTCTTGACCCGCGTCCGTTCCAAGGTGGTCAGTCGTGAATCGCTCAACGACCTTGCCATTCATATCGGTCTGAACAAGGCTGTCGTGGCAAAGTCTGATATCTCCCGCAACAAGCACATTTACGGAGATGTGTTCGAGGCTTTTATCGGAGCCATGTATTTGGACCAGGGGTTTGTCCGTACCAAATGTTTCATCGAAAAATTCATCTTTCCGAATTTCTTTAACATCAAGGATTTGGTGGCTGTCGATACCAATTACAAAAGCCAGTTGATTGAATGGGGACAGAAAACCAAGGCGGATGTGCAGTTGGTGACGGAGGAGGGCAGAGGTCGCCGAACCCGTTTCTTCTGCACCATTACTGTCAATGGCGAGGAGAAAGGGAAGGGCGTAGGCTCTTCCAAGAAAGAGGCGGAACAGCATGCCGCCAAAGCCGTTATCGATGCCTTGCGGCAGGAATCCGACGGCAATGTGGAAATCTGAGATTTATAAGTAGCGGCATTTCTTGATGCTGGTCTGGTGTATGGGGAAAGAAACCATCACCTCGAATGTGCCGTGCGAATAGTTTTGTACCGCCTGGAAGTTGTAGTCGTAAGTGCAAAGGAACTTGATGTCCGAAATCAATTTCAGTCCGGCAAGTATGCCTATTTCTCCGGTGGTCCTACCAAACAGGGAGAACTGGAATTTTTCTTCCTGGGTTTCCCGGTTGATGTACAGGGATAACATGGCATCCGCTTGAAAGTTGCCGACATATTGCTTGAGGCATACGCCTGCTTCCAGGTCGTAACTGCGAGGAATGGACCGGGTGCGGTAGCGTCCGATTTCGTTGCTACGCCCCAGATAGCGGGTGCGGTAGCGGGCATAAAGAAAGTTGGTGCCTTCAAAAAGTTGGTTTTTGTCCGAAAGGAGGGAAAACAGGTTCTGGCACGCCAACCCGATTTTGATTTGCCGGGCGTAGGTGTATTCGATGCCGATAGTGGCATTCCATTTCTTCAATCCTTTCAGTCTTTCGTCCAGCAGAATCGGATCGTCGTCCATATCGGAGGCAATTTCGCTTCGGTCGATGCTTTGGCTCTGGAGGCAACCGCTGATGCCAAAGTTAACCCAACTGTCGCGATGGACGGGAAGCGTATAGGCGTAGGACAATGCCAAATCGAACGTGTTGACGTATCCGATTTTGTCTTTCAGGAGCTTGATGCCCCCTTGTGTCCGGTAGTCTTCGGCGTAGAAAGCTCCCGTGGCGAAATAGGTTGTCGGACTCCCTTTGAAACCGCTCCATTGCTTTCGTCCCGACAGGGTGAAGTAAGCCGTATAGTCGAAATTCACCGATGCCGGATTGACATAGTACGGATTTTCCCAATAGAATGCCGTCTCAGGCATGGACTGCCCGAAAAGCGACCTTGGAACGATGAGCATCAGCACTCCAATGATTGTGTATATGTGAACCTTTATGCCCATAAAAGTGCTTCGTTGAAAAACTCCAGTTTAGCAAATGTAATGTTTGTATTTTAATTTACATTATATTTCATCAAAATTATACATAAAATAATCAATAACCTTTTGAATGCCACTTTTGACGGGACTAATCTGGAGATGGTTTTGAACGATTTGACGGCTTCGGGCGGGTTTGCATTTGCCTTGAATTTCTTGGTGCAGTCGGCTGATTAAAAAAACAAGGGGCTGCAACAGCCCCTTGTTTTGTCGGTATGAGGTCGGTTTACCGTACTCTTTCCACGTATGAACCGTCGGCAGTGGAAATGCGGATTTTCTCGCCGGTTTCCACGAACAGGGGTACCATCACCTTGGCACCGGTTTCCACTTCTGCCGGTTTCAGGGCGGTAGAAGAAGCCGTATCGCCTTTCAGTCCCGGTTCGGTGTAAGT
>CAMWQQ010000177.1 GCA_947176455.1 uncultured Odoribacter sp.
ATATGAACCCCGTGCATATAATCAGAAAAACGTGCCTTACAAGTCCGGGAATTATTTGAAAATCTCCTTGAAGGGGGTGAAAGAAAATGATTTTGCAATGGTCATGGGTTTTCCGGGGTCTACCCGGCAATACGTGCCTTCTTTTGGATTGCAGGCGATGATAGAAGGTCAGAATGCGGCGAAAGTGAAGATTCGGGAGGAGAAATTGGCAATCTTGAAGCGGGAAATGGAGGAGAATCCGGAATTGCATTTGCGTTATTCGACTCGTTTGTCTTCGATTTCAAATAGTTATCTGAAATGGAAAGGAGAGATGCAGGGGGTACGGCGCATGGGATTGATTGAGAAGAAAGAAGCGGAAGAACGAGCCTTTCAGCAATGGGTCGAGGCTTCTCCGGAACGTAAGGTCGAATATGGAACGGTGTTGAATGATATGCGGGAGGTTTACAAAGAATTGTCCCAATACAATTTGGCGAATGATTATTTTTCGGAGGCGGGGTTGAACGGAGCCGAGATGGTTCCTTTTGTGGGGAAATTTGAAAAATTGGTTGCCATGTACAATGGGCGCAAACCAGTGAGGGAGGCAGGACAGAAAAGTGAATCCAAACGGTTAATCGGGTTAACGAAACAGTTCTTTGGAAACTGGTCGTATGAGATTGACCGCAAGATGTTTCGCAACATGCTGGTGCGTTATTACGAAGGAATGCCAGCCAAGTTCCACTCCGAAGTGATGCTCAAGTATCTGAAGCAATATGACGGGGATGTGGAAAAGTTGTCGCAGGATATATTTGCCAAGTCTATCTTTACGAAAGAGCAGGATTTGTTGGCTTTTCTGGAATCCGGCAAGGAAGAGGGGGTAAAGGTCATCACGGAAGACCCGTTGTACCAGTTGTCTATCAGCTATTACCGGATTTTCGTGGAGCGTATCTCTCGCCAGCGCGGTGCCTTGCAGACGAAAATGGTGCCTTTATACAAGAAGTTCCAGAAAGGGATGTTGGAAATGAATCGGGATAAAATATTGTATCCGGATGCGAATGGTTCTTTGCGTGTTGCTTACGGTAAAGTGTGCGGAGGAAATCCGGAAGACGGATTGTCATATCGGTATTATACGACATTGGACGGTATGTATGAGAAATATTTGAATCATCCGGATGACGACGAATATGGCATGCCGAAGAAAATGCAGAAATTGTATCAAACCCGTGATTTTGGACGATATGCGGACCGTGAGGGCAAGTTGAGGGTGTGTTTTATGACCAATGCGCATACTACCGGAGGAAATTCGGGTAGTCCTGTGGTCAATGCGCAGGGAGAACTGGTCGGCATTAATTTTGACCGCATCTGGCAGGGGGTCGCTTCCGATTACCGTTACGACCCGGATATATGCCGGAGCATTGCAGTGGATATCCGGTATATTTTATTCGTATTGGAAAAATATGCCCCTTTCTCGTATGTGTTTGATGAGATTTGTATAAAATAGACGGGGTTATAAATCATTTCCAACTGCGTTAAAAATATCGTTTACTCTCTCGGGAAAACAGGACTAATGGAGATGATATGAACAGCACCTTAAAAGTCTTTCGGCATTTAAGGTGCTGTTGTTGTGTTTAGTTTGCCTTCAGTTTGGCGACCATGGCTTTGGCAATGGCTTTGCATTGCTCCAGGTCTGACGGTTTGAGGGCGCCGGTTGCTTCGTTCGGTTCGGCGACCACTTCCCATTTTATTTTTTCGGCGAACGCCTTGAAGCGCGGCAGTGCTCCTCCGCCCCAGGTCTTGTTGGCAAAATAGGCAAGATAGTGGTTTTTAACCCCCATGGTTTCCAGTTCGCAGAGCAAGTTCTCCATGGTGGGGAAGATGCCTCCGTTGTATGCGCAACTGCCCAGAATCACCCCTTTGTATCGGAAGATGTCGTTGATGATGTACGAGGGGTGGGTTTTGGACGTGTCGTGGATGCGGATTTTCCTGATGCCTTTTTCTGCCAGGAAACGTCCGATGGCATCCGCCATTTGTTCCGTGTGTCCGTACATGCTGCTGAAAGCGATGACCACGCCTTCGTCGGTGTCGTATTTGCTCCACTTGTCGTATTTGGTGACGATGTCGGCGATGTGGCTCCGCCAGATTGGACCGTGTGTGGCGCAAATCATGTCGAGCGGTAGCGGGCTCAGTTTCTTTAATGCCGTCTGGGCGGGTACGCCGTATTTTCCGACAATGTTGGAATAGTAGCGGCTGATTTCTTCTTCCAGATAGTCCAGGTCCACTTGGTCGTCGAAGATGCCACCGTCCAGCGTTCCGAATGCTCCGAAGATGTCCCCGCTGAAGATGAGGCGGTCTTCCGGAAGGTAGGTGACCATTGTTTCCGGCCAGTGCAGCATGGGCACCATATAGAAGTTCAGCGTCCTTTTGCCGATGGAAAGGCTTTCGCCCTCTTTCACTTCCAGCAGGTTGCCGTCTATGCCGTAATAGTTCTGAAGCATGGGGAACGTCTTGCTGTTGCCGATGACGGTCAGTTCCGGATAATGGCAAAGCAATGTCTTTATGGCTCCGGAGTGGTCCGGCTCCATGTGATTGACGATAAGATAGTCCACCTTGCGTCCTTGCAGTACCGCCTGGAGGGTGTCCAGGTAATTGTCCATTTGGCTGCGTTCCACGGTATCGACTACCACGACTTTTTCGTCGATGATGACGTATGAATTGTAGGCAACGCCTTTCGGAAGCGGCCAGTAATTTTCAAAAATATGGGTTCTGCGGTCATTAACTCCTATCCAATAGATGTTTTCTTTGATTTCTATGGCACTGTTCATACTGATGATGATATTTATTATAGTTGTTAAAGTGGCGACAAATTTAGAAAAAATGCACCAATGTGCAAGTGGAAACAAAAAGGGTATTTATTTCCATAAGGGCTCTTGTTCCCAATGATGAGGAAAGCCTAACAAGCGAGTGTTGACTGATTGATGTTTTGCCAGAAGCAGTTTGAAATCGGCAACAAAAGTATTGTCGGGTATAATGGCGTTGAGCCAATATATCAGATAACATAGTTGTGGATAAAGAGTTTGTTCACGAAACGAGAAATCTGTTATCCATGTGTTTGGCATACGTTCTGGCATTTGGGGCTTTACCGGAAATACGCGGTTCAGTAACCTTGAGTGATGTGCGCAACAGTTGCGGAGTACGGCAAGACACTCCAGCCAACTTCTCAGGAATTTGTGATGATTCAATCCGAACTCTCTTGCTACCAAATGTTTTGCAGTGGCATTGGAGAAATTGGAATAGAGTTTGGAGAGTGTTCCCATTGAAACGACCTCCAAGGTTTTCCATACCGGTGGGAGTTCCGGTTCGCTATACTTGTTAAAATGTTCGATGATAAAATCATCGTGCGAACGGGAAACCTCTTTGCGGATAACGTTGAGGTTTGCCATGAAACGCACTTCATTTTTGGCATAGTTCTCATCCATAAACCAGAATGCGCCGAATTCGTGGGCGAAATGCTTGATTATTTTGGTGCGGACGGAGACTTCAATCGTTTGGATAGCGGAGAACAATAAAATCCGAAGTTGTTTGTCAAAAGAATAGAGGTCGACAATATCTGCAAAACAACTGCCATCTTTAAATCTATGTCCGGTATGGTCTGTCTCAAGGTGGCGCCAATAACCGGCAAGACGAAAGTAACTAATGGTGTCGAGGACCTCAATCGCTTGATTGGCATCATTAATTAGCAAACCTTTTTCTTTGAGAATTTCAATTTGCTGTTCTGTTGTGATGGCTTGATGTGTGTACCTGGCTCCCATAAATAAAAATGTCCCGCTGGGTACGCTAATCTTACGGGAAGCGGGCGGGATTTATTAATACAAAGATAGGCTATTTTGTTCAATATGCCAAGAAAAAAATGGGAAAATGCGATTGATTGTCTTGGGAAGTGGTGGGAACAAAAAAGTCCATAAAGCGGAGTGAGCGCTTTATGGACTGAGAATAGTTGCGGGCTTTGGTTATTTTATGCCCAGTTTCTTTTTCAGATCTTTGGGGAGGGCATCCTTGTGAATCATGATGGAAGTCGTTTTGTAAGCGACAAACGGATAAGACGCATAAAGATAGCCTTCGTATTTACCGTAGTTGCCCCATGAATTTTTAACGATGAAGTATTTGTTTCCTGCTTGGTCTACGGCTTTTCCGATCACGTGCATGCCGTGGTCGTCGGTCGTGAGCTTGTTGTCAAATTCTTGCTGGCGCAATTCCTGGGTGATTTCTTTCTCTTTGCCCGGTTTCTTGGTGATTTCAGCCTGTTGTTTGTCTTTGGGCATCTTGGCCCATTTGGCGATTTCGGCATCGCTCATTTCCTTGACGTTTACGCCGGGAACAA
>CAMWQQ010000178.1 GCA_947176455.1 uncultured Odoribacter sp.
TCTCCATTTTTCATGCCCCGATTGACCGGGAGATACTGGATGCCGGGAAAAAACTAAAGCTCATCAGCAATTATGGCGTAGGTTACAACAACATTGACATCGAATACGCCCGTCAAAAAGGCATAGCGGTAACCAACACCCCGCAATCCGTCAACAACCCGACAGCAGAATTGACACTGGCACTGATGCTCAGTGCGGCACGCCGGGTGGCGGAATGCAACCACAGAATCCGGACAGAGAAGGAAACCCTGTGGGGAACCATGCGCAATCTGGGCTTCAGCCTGGAGAACAAGACCCTGGGCATCATCGGTATGGGCAATATCGGAAAAAACGTGGCACGCAAAGCAGAAGCCTTCGGCATGAAAGTCATTTACCACAACGACCGAACCGAAGTGCCCGGCTATCAGCGGGTAAATCTCGAAACCCTGTTACGGCAAGCCGATTTCATCAGCTTGCATACCCCGCTGACCCCTCAAACCCGCCATTTAATCGGAGAACGCGAATTGTCCCTGATGAAGCCGACCGCCATTTTAATCAATACGGCGCGCGGAGCCGTCATTGACGAAAAAGCCCTGGCTTCGGCACTCGCCCGACACCAAATCGCCGGTGCGGCACTGGATGTCTTCGAGGACGAACCCCATGTGACGGAAGCCCTTTACTCGCTGGACAATGTCGTGCTCACCCCTCACATCGGCACCGGCACCATTGACGGACGAATCGCCATGGGTCGGGAAGCACTCGACAACATCCGCCATTTCTTACAAGGCACCCCCACGAATGTGGTGAACGGATAGAACAAGACTATTGTGACAATCCAAAACAGTCTTTTGGAATTCATTTTTCATCAACTATGAGAAGAGAGCATTCATCGTAATCTCGCTGTGCACAATACTTCTGTTCTTTCCATTGGCTACCCCATAAGTGGTTACAAAAGTATGTACAAGCGATTTCTTGTTCTTCGTAAGACAACGGAACAGCGTGGCACGCTCGCGAAGTTTATTCTCATAATCCTTAGAAATATTATATTTGTCTACGGAGAATTTTATCTCGCACAGGTGAATGATTCTGTCTGCACGTTCTATGATCATGTCAATCTGCGCACCGGGGGTATTTTCCTGTTCATTCGGTTTACAGTGCCATGTCGTTGTTTCTGTTGATATGACATGCAGTCCGAGCGCATCCTTGATATGCTGATTATGTTTCAGGCATACCATTTCAAAACTCGTACCCATCCATGAAATCACGGTCGGAGAATTGCTGTTCTTGCTCCACCACTGCTCTTCACGGATATTTCTGGAATCGATAAATTTGTAATAAAACAGAGTATAGAAATCAGTGAGACGTAAAACCTCCTCCCGTTTCTTGTTGCCATACTGGGACCAGCGATCAATAAAGTCGCAACGCTCAAGATTTTTCAAAATCTTTGTAAGTTGACCGCCTTCTATTTTTAAAGCATCTTCAAGGTCATTGAACGTCATACCGTATTTGTGACCGCTTAAAGCCTTGACGACTTCAATATATCGGTCAGCATATCTGAACAGGGCTGTGTATAGCTCATCAAACTCATCCTTGAGTTTCCCATCGGCTTTAAAGAACAGCATGTCAATATTCTGAGACAGGCTCAGTTCGGGATCAAGCAGACTATAGTAGAATGGAACACCACCGAGAACCATATAAGCTTGCAAGATTTGATATCTATCCCATGTAATATCTATATTTTCAAGATATTTCTCGGTTTCTCCGAGGGTAAATGGAGCAATGTGAAGTTGACTTGTGATTCTTGAATGAAGTCCCCCCTTGTTTTCAATAAGTTTATCACGCATCCATGATGTTGCAGAACCGGTTGCGATAAGCATAATATCACCACGGCTCATTGCCCATCCATTCCAGAAGCCTTCAAGGGAAAGTACGAAGTTTGAATGTACCCTGTCTATCCAAGGCATCTCATCTATAAAAACCACTTTCTTTTTATTTCGTGGCAATGTTTCGAGATATTCCTCAAGGGCATCAAATGCCTCAAACCATGTTGAAAGACTGTATCCTTTCCCTGAGAACTTAGTCAATGTCCTGCCAAATTGACGCAACTGTTCTTTTGTCGAAACCTTACGTCTTCCAACATACCAGAAATCAAACTCCTGATGAAAGTGTTGCTCAACCAGAAATGTTTTGCCTACACGTCGACGACCATAGACAATAACCAGTTCCGAACGGTTGGAAGCAAGGCATCGATCAAGTTCTCTACGCTCATTCTCCCTCCCGATAAAGTTTTGTAGCTGTTTCATATTGTTCTGCAAAGATAATACATTTCAGCTCACAAACCATATGAAATCTGCAGTTTCTTCACTTTATCTCCACATTTTTTGCCCATAAAGTGACTTAACTATCCTCCTATTTGCGCTACTTGCCATCAATCATCACCATCTCACCTCTTCCACCGGTAACGCTTCGCGATATGAAGCACGGAAAGCACAAGCAATGCAATTCCAGCCTTGTAGTGCCACAATCCGAGTTCGGAATTCGCACCGTATATGCCCAACAGGGCTATGCCGGAAAAGGCTACGAACAGAAACACCAGCGACAAAAGAAAGGTAAGGCGACTCTTTTTCCCGATGCCTTTCCGGAAACTTTTATACCACGCCCAACGGCTCTTGACGTGCAAAATCACAACAACGAGAAACAACAGGCTGGCGATAGTATGGAGAATCGCCCTGACGTGCCACTCCGCCACGCCGGCGCCATGTCCAGCAATATGAAACCCGATACCGGTAATCCCCGACATCGCAAAAATCAAGGGCAACCACCTTTGCAACCGATATGACGCTTTCATCTTCACCGCTATTTAAAAGATTTTCATTATACCGGATAAAAGTAGGGAATTTTTCCATATCCTGCAATATGAATCCCGCTAATGCACGCGTGCGTTGCCGTCAAACAATGCTGCAGCATTTTCTGCCATAATCCCCTCTATATAGGGCGCAAGCGCTTTGTCTTCTGACAGCCACCCCCGCAACCTTTTCAGGTTTTCCGTCAGAACTCCGGCAGGTTGATACGGATAATCGGAACCATAAAGCAAATGGTCGGGTGTTGTAATCGTCAGCAGGGATTTTACCACCTCGGGCGTTGCTCCTCCGGCAAGGTCATAATAGAGGCGAGAGAGATTGGATTCCCAATCCACCGGTTGCATATAGCCTTTGGCTTGCATCACCGGCAGAATCGCTTTCATACGGGGAATGGCCAACGGCAAAAACGAACCGCAGTGCGGGACGACAATTCGGAGGTTCGGATAACGTGCCGGAACGTTACGAGCTATCATATTGAGAACGGTACGCGTAGTTTCGGCAGGATACTCGTAAACGGCAAGCGGCGCGGTGGCAATGATACTGTCGTTCACAGGCGACGGCTTGTGCGGATACCTGCCACCTCCATAAATGCCCAATGCGCCTCAATATTCCAATCGGGCAATGGGAAAGTCTCTTCCAGTTCAGCGCCGTGCCGTTCAAGCAACGCCTTGAATTCAGGCAATATGTTATGACAATGCACATCAATCGCTTGTTGCGCCGTATTATTCTGTGCCATAATCTGCAAACCCGTAATTAAAAATGCGATAATTGTGCATAAGTGTATTCTTGCTTTCATACACTCGATTTATTTTACGTAACCAATCTTCTTTAACCACTCCGCTATCATCGAATGGCAACCGGAGGTCTGGGAGGAACGAATCCACAGGCTCGGGGTCAGGAATTTCCCGTTGGGAATCAACCGTTTGGCATCCGATTCCACCCCACTGATGCCACTACTCGCACTCGATACGATTAAGCCGATTTGCTTGCCGGCCATCTTTGCGCCATGGTTGAACAGGAAAGTTTGCAGCGGAGTAGCCATATTGCTCCACCAAAGCGGAGCGGCAACAATAATCGTGTCGTATTCCTCGAATTTTACATCCACGGGGTCTATGGCAGGATAAGAAGACTCTTTGTCAGGATTGTCCCGAATCGCCTGAATCTGTGCGCCACCGATAGCGTAATTGTTGGCGGCATAATCAAGCCCTTTCTCCGCCGGTTGCACCCGTACCGCATCGGCTTTCATCTGCGTACGCAAATCGCTGACAACGGCATGCACGTTGTTCGTATAACTGTAATAAACAATAAGCGTCTTTCCCGTTTCCGAAGTCGTATCGGAGTCCGATTCATCCTGATTCTCAGGTGTTTCCAAAGGAAGTTCGTCCACCGAATCATCATCGGGCACACAAGCATACAACCCTACGGCAACAAACATAGCCAAAAAGAGATACAATAACTTTTTCATATCGTTTGATTTTTAACGTTTTACCTGCCATTGTTGTTCCG
>CAMWQQ010000179.1 GCA_947176455.1 uncultured Odoribacter sp.
TAGAGCGGCGGACTGTTAATCCGTAGGTCGTAGGTTCAAGTCCTACCTGAGGAGCTGAAATCCGGTATCGAAAGGTGCCGGATTTTTGTTTGCCGTTCTCCCAACAGTCGACCTCACTTACTCCGCCAGAACGGCAAGGAGTTCTTCAAAAGAGGTGCAGACATCGGTTTTTCCCGAACGGGTCAAACTCAAAGAAGACGGGGAAACGGCTTGCAGGCGAGGAAGCGAAGCGTTTTCCTCCGATACGGAAAGACATTGGTAATGCCGGCGGTTGAGGGCGTTGATTGTCCAATGCAACAAGGTTTCATCTTCCGATTCCACCACTATTTTTTGCTCTCCGTTGACAATCGGGTAATAAACTCCGTGAGCATAGTCGAAACAGATATCGGAACGGTTGAAAAGGGTGTCCATTCGGCGGTGGAGTATCAGGTCCTCCGTTACGCCACATTGCAATCCGTTTTCCGCCGACAGCAACCAGAGCTTGTCTGCTAGCACCAGCGCTTGTTCGATGTTGTGGGTGGAGAGCAAGATCGCCTTGTTCTGCTCAACAGCCAAACGGTGCAACAGACCGAAAACTTCCGTGCGACTGACCACGTCGAGAAAAGCCGTTGGTTCATCCAACAAGATAACGGGGCATTCCTGCACCAACGCCTTGGCAATCATCGCCTTCTGACGTTCGCCGTCCGACAGTTCGGCGGTATAGCTTTTCGCCTTGTGGGTAATGCCCACGGCTTCCAAGGCTTCCGTTATCAAGGCATGGTCCTTGGCGTGCAAGCGTCCGAAAAATCCGGTGTGGGGCTGACGTCCCAGGGCAACCAGTTCCTCAACTTTCAAGCCTCCCGCCATAGTCTTGTCCGTCAACACCATACCGATGCGCCGGGAGCGTTCCTTTTCCGAATAAGCCACCAGTGGTCTGTTTTCGAGCAACAATTCACCGCCGAGTGCAGGCTGGGATGCCGACAAGGTACGCAACAAGGTAGATTTCCCCGCACCGTTCGCACCCAACAAGCAGGTCAGTTCACCGGGATACAACCGAAAAGAGAGGTTATGGTGCACGATGCTCGTTCGTCTGCCCGTTCGGTAGCCGATGCTCAGGTCGGAGGCGGTTATCACAGGACTGGTTTTCATCAATGAAAATATTGGATTTTGCGTTGATTGACGATGACGTAAATAATCACAGGAGCACCGAGCACCGGTGTTATCGCATTGAGCGGAATGACGCCTGCCGTTCCCGGCAACACGCTGATGAGATTGCACAACAGCGCCGTCACGGCTCCGCACAGCAAGGTCAACGGCAATAAAAGGTTATGGTTGGAAGACCCCAACAACAGCCGGGCAACGTGCGGCACCGCCAATCCGATGAAAGCAATCGGTCCGCAGAAAGCGGTGGCTACGGCAGTCAACAGTCCCGTACTGAGCAGCAACAGAATTCGGATGCGTTTGACATTGACACCGAGGTTTTCGGCATAGCGTTCACCCAATAAAAGGGCATTCAGCGGTTTTATCAGCAACAAGGCAAGCAACAAGCCGACGAGCAACAGTCCGCAAAAGAAAGGCAGTTGAGCAACCGACACGCCGGAGAAATCTCCCATCCCCCACATCACATAGGAAAATACACCTTCCGCCGTGGCGAAAAAATTCAACAAGGAAATGGCGGAAGAGGTGATATACCCCATCATAATGCCGATAATCAGCAACATCACATTGCTACGGACCAAGGTGGAAAAAAAGATAATCAATCCCAGAATCAAGGCGGCGCCGATGAATGCGCCCGTGATGACCGCCATATAACCGGAGACGGACAGTCCTGCCGTAATTCTGCCCACCGAACCGCCAAACAGGAGCATCACCAACGCGACTCCCAGACTTGCCCCCGAATCGATGCCCAAGATAGAGGGACCCGCCAACGGATTGGCAAAGACCGTTTGCAACATCAAGCCGGCGACTGCCAGAGACGCTCCCGCAAACAGGGCGGTAATCGCCTGCGGCAAGCGGGTTTGCAATACGATATACGTCCACGTGGCTTTCTCCTCCTCCCCCAACAGAATGGAGAGCACGGAACGGAACGGAATCCGTACCGACCCCCAGAACAGATTGGCGGCGAACAAGATGCACAACAGCGATACGATATACCAGATAATGCGACGCTTCATCCGTGAAATATTAAGTTTTCCTCTGTCATTCCATCCGCCGGTAATACCGCAACCGATAATCCGGCAGGACTTCGGGATGAAATATTTTCACCAGGTCCTTCAACAGATAGTCGGGACGTATCGGCACTTCCTCATAGTAAGGCACGACACCCGTATTGCAGGTAAAGATACGGTGATTTTTCCAAGCGGCAAAATTGGCGTAAGGCGCATATTCGCTTTTCAGATCCTGGTAGCCCATTTCCTGCGCACGGTTATACTTCATCAGCCAAAAATCCGCCTCGCCACCCTGCTCGAAGACCGTTTCAAACGCCAGCGGAAACGAACCGGCGTGCGGGTCGTCTTTCCAGCAGTAATCCGCTCCCGCATCTTTCAGCAGGCTACCCATATAGCTGTTGCCTCCGGAAACGTACCACACGGCGCCGTATTTCTTTTCGAGAACGACCGTCGGATGTTCTTTCACGTCTTTCACCAAGGCTTTCACTTCCTCGTAAGCCTTTACGGTTTCCGCAAACAGCGAATCCGCCAATGCTTCCCGGTCGAAAAAGAGTGCCAGCAACCGAATCCATTCCGCCCGTCCCAGCGGGGTCGATTCCATATAATCCACGCATTTTATTTGCGGAATGCCTGTTTTTTCCACCCGTCCATAAGGAGCGTTGCTCAAAGGCGAAGTGACCATTCCGTCGAGATTCAGCTCTATCAGTCGCTCCACGTCGGGAGCCGCCCCTTCGCCTACATCAATGATGCGCCCCTCTTTCAGTCCCTCCTGCACAAAAGGCACATCGATATAGCGGGACTCGCACACGCCGACGATTTCCTTCCGGATGCCCAGCATATCCAACCAACCGCAGTGCACCGATGTCGCCGCCACAATCCGTTTCAAGGGCGTGCGTACCAGCACCCCTTCGGGCAAACCGGCAGGCAGTTCCTTGCCACGTTCCACCAACACATAGCGCTGCAACAGCTTGGTCGTGTCCCACGGATCCCGGATGCAAACTTCCGTATATTCCGGCGTCCGGCGCACCGTGAAGCCGGTGGCGTATTCCGCCCGGACGTTGCTCTGTTCTTTTTCAGCAGTACGCCCTTTTTGCCTGCACGATACAGGCAAAAGGGCGATGATGGCTATCGATATGAAAACAAACCGGTTCATCAGTCAAAAAATACCATATTGTTCGGGTTCAGACTTCCGGTCTCAAACTCTTTTATAAACACACCTTTTTTGCTGAACCGAAATACATCTCCATTGCGGTTATAATCCGATACACCGATATAAATATCTCCGTTGTTGGGGTCAATTTCTATCATATAAACGCTCTTGGTAGCCAATTCCCTGGCCTGCGGACTATCTTGCAGAAAAGAATTCGTATTCAGTTTGTGCTTCCTGGCATCATAAGTGAAAAAAGTGGTTGTCGTCTCTTTAGTAGACCAATCCGTTGTTACGGAATTCGCCAGATAAATAACATCATTGTGCTCTGCCATTTTGGTCGCGGTGGTAATTGTTTCCACCTCATAAGTTTTCGTATTGATTTTGGACAACGTATAGGGGATGTCACCATAATTTCCGTAAGAAATGACATAAACGAAACCTTCTGCTTCAACCAGATAATTCGGATTGACAACGACTTCAACCGTTTTAATCACCTCAAATGTTCTCAAATCGATAACGGAAACCGTATTGTCTTTGCCCCAGCCGGAATTTGCCACATACAATTTGTTATCTTCCTCTACGATTTGTTCCGGATTCTTTCCTACCTGCACATATTTTTCAATCTTCAAATCAGCCGTATCGATACGTGCCACTTGACCGCTATACAAAGTGACATACAATTTCCCATCTTCGGCAACGATGTTTCGAGGCTGTCCATCTTCAGCCGAGAACGACAGCGATTTCACTTTCCTTCCCTCCTTGTCCAGTTTCACCAAACGACTGGAATTGTAAACTGTGACATAAACGTAATCATCGTATTCTATCATATCCTGTCCGACATCTCCCAAGCCCTCATCATTCTGCGCCCGATAAATATCGGCGGTGACAGCATGCGTCTTCGGATTGTACACGGAAATACCGGCATTATTACTCCCAAAATTGCCTTCATTCAGGATGAAAACACCGGTCGTCACCTCATCGTCATCATCATCGTCTTTACAAGAAGTAAAACTTACTCCCAAAAATAAAGCACACCATACCGC
>CAMWQQ010000180.1 GCA_947176455.1 uncultured Odoribacter sp.
GTTTATGTGGATTTGAAGGGCAGGGCGTTCCTGTATGGAGGTGAAGTGAACACGAACCGCCTGATTACTTCGTATGACCCCAACCGGGTAACCCGTGAGGTGTTGTCTATCGATGAAAAGGAAGGAAACGGAGCCTTGCTCTTGGATATCAATTACAATGGAAAAATTGAATGGCCGGGATATAATGTGAAAATCAATGGCGCCGGAACAGAATATTTGGATTGGGCAATTATGTATAAGAACCGTCTTAAATTTTCGATCGTTCCGGAAAGAGAAATAAATTGGTAAAAAAATACATGATTTATAGTACACATTAGTAAAAAATGTGTATCTTTGCAAAAATTGTGTATTCAATATGTTGAAAAGGTCATTGATTTTCAGAGTAATCGAGATCATAACATGTTTATTCATATGCATGATTTTGCCAGAGTCCGCTAAGGCAGCAACGCCTTGGTTGGACTCTTTGTATGTCCGAATCGCGGATGCGGGTGTGGAACGGAATGGCGGTAATGCGGTGGTTTTCTTTGATTTGGAGATTTTCCGCCCGGTAAAGGAATGGAACAACAACGATACGACTTTGGGTTCCTCCGACTTCGTTTTTGGAAAAGCCGGGAAAGATTTGAGCACGGTTTTCAAGAATGTGCAGGTGCAGTCGTTGCATGCTTCCATTGCCGCAAACCAGTCGGCGGCTTTGAGGTTGGAAAGCCGGTTTGTTTTGGGAAAACTGCAAATTTCTCTGACGGATCTTGAAAATAGTACACCTCGTTTGAAAATTCCTTATCGGGAATGGGTGAAATTGTGCAGGGTGGAGTTGCCGTTGGTCGATCCGAAGACGGTGGAGCTAGGGCTTGTCTGGGATCATGCATCCACCGGTATGATTACCCGGAATATACCGATTTTGGATGACTTGAGGGACGACCTGGATAAGATACCCGATAAGATACTGAATTTTGAGGACTATTCATCTTCGCTGGCAGTCTGTAGCGGAGAGGAGTTTTTCTTGTTTGCTCATGCCGTTTCCTCCGGAAATGGCTTGAATTGTATATGGCAGTATTCTGTCGACAAGGGAAAGACATTCAAGGATTTGCCATCGGTAGACGACTGGAAGGGTGCTGCGGACGGTTTCCAGTATCGGGTGGAGGGCGAAAATGCCGATACCTTGTGGGTGCGGAACCTGACGGCAGATGCCAACGGCATGCTGTTTAAATGCGTGGCTGAGGATGTGACTGTGTCGGAAGAAAAACGGGAGACGCCAGAGATGGTGCTGACGATTTGGCCGGAAGTTCAGGTCGCTTTGGAGGGATATGCTTCCAAAGCGGAGTATGAGGCGGGCATTGGGAAACCAGCGGATACGATTCGCCACTGCCCGGGAGAAAACGGATTTGCCAGGGTGGCTTTTTACGGCATCAAGACCGTATCCCAGGTGTCTAGTTTGAAAAAGATGGGAAATGTCTATGTCGTTTATCAGTGGGTAAATGAATTGGGTAGTGACGGACGGGACACATTAGTTGTTAACATGTCCAGTCTGGCTACTCAGAGTTTCTCTTGGAATGGCACTTCGGTAGTGACGGCAGAAAAGTTGCAGTTGAAGTTGCCGGAAGACGGAAAATACTTTATCCACGATGTGTGGACTGATAGTTGTCGGAATGCAACCATCCTGGCGAAGTTTGATACGGTAGTGCTTCATTCCAGTGTGGATAATGTTGCATTGGAATTTGACCCGATTGAATATGTGGCGGGTTCTGGAGATATAGATATTACCGAAGGTTTGGAAATCAACTTTACGCAAATACACTTGCAACAACCTTCCGTAGGAGATGTGATGAGTAACTATTATGAGGCTTCTGCCGGGAAAGTGGGGAAAGATACGGTGTTGTACACCTACACCGCAGGTTCTTGTACCGTGACGGCAACCCGGGTGATCGACGTGATTTCCAGCAAACATGTGGCAATCAAGGTATTGTTGGAGGGACCGTATATTGCGAAAGCGGATTCGATGCGGTGTATTTATGAAGAAGATTTTCCGAATGTTGTAGGAAAATATACTTCTCCTTATGCCGATAAGAAAGAACATACCAAGCCGTTCCCTTCATTTGATCGGGGGATTGTGGATTGGATTTATGTGGAGGTATGGGATTATCCGCCTTATGGATTGGTACCGGATGATCCCAAGAGAGGAGTGCTGGTTGATTCTACTTCTGCGTTGTTGTTGTCGGATGGGCGTGTTGTAGGAATAGATGGGAATCCTTATGTGTCTTTTGATAAATTGCCGGCAAATGATTACTACGTTAAGATTAGGCATCGGAATCATTTGTCCATTATGAGTGCCAAACCGGTGACTTTTGCATCGGGTACACCTAAAGATGCGAATACCATTGATTTTACAGCAAAATTGGAGAATGTGTTGGATGTGTATATAGATCCGGCTGATCCGGCTTTAAAAAATATCAGTGGGCGATATGCGATGTTTGGTGGGGATTTGAATGGAGATGGGTTGATTTCTGTGAAAGACGTATCATCAGTTGCGAAAAATATTAATGCGACTGGCTATTTAGTGACAGATTTGAATTTTGATGGCCAGGTTTCTAATGCGTCGGATAAAAAAATAGTGAAAAATAATCTCAATGTGTATCTAAAGTTTTAATTGATGAAGCATATTTTATTTTTCATATTATTTATATACTTCTATTTTGGAATAAATACTTTGCTGTTTGCACAAGTAGATAATGCTCGTTGTGTTATAGATATAGCGACTTCGATTGTAAAAAAAGATGCAAATAAATATTTAGTCGGAGATATTTATTTTACTCCCGGTACTTTTGATAAAATTATAAAGAAGAAGTATTCGGTTTTTGGTGCAATGGAAATTTTGATGGATGTTAATGAGGATTATTTTTATTTAGAGAAATATTCGTCTTTAACAGATGAAAAAGGAAAACTTTCATGGCAACCAGCAGATCCCAGTTGGGATGTTGTATATACTCCTCTAGCCAGAGTTTATCCATTGCAGGGAGCATGGTATATGCAGATATCTTACAAAGATTTTGATGATGAAGATGACGATTATGAGTTGCCTTGTTATATGATGCCTCAATCAAAAGTTCATTGGGGAACATTTCAATGGCAATTGAAAGAAGACATAAAGGCAAGTTCGTTGCGAATCAAAATTCGGGATTATAAAGACAGTGATAAGGTACCATCTGGAGGAAGCGATACAGGAGATAATGATGTAGTGTTTGATTTTGAGGGGAAGGATATTGTTTATGAAGGTTCGACTCCGTTTCTTGTTGTTGCTTTGGATGATCCGTTTGAATCACTTGACCTACCGACAGACTTGGCTGGAAATACCTCGATTTGCGGTACGCCTTTGACGGAAGAGTACACGGTGACGGTACCGGAGTCGGTAGACAGTTGCAGATGGTATGTTTCTTCCGATGAAGCAGGGAACACTCCGGTGGGAGCGGATGTCGCTTCGATTGTGGTGAGCGAAAAGGGAGCCAAGGCGGTGGTGACTTGGAAAGCGACGAATAGCGACGTCAAGTATTATGTGCAGGTTCAGTCTTTGCAAGGGGAGAAAGAAAGCGACCCGGTTCATTTGGAGGTGCGGATAGAGAACTTCCCGGATTTTGCTGGAAGCGTCACGGAAAAGATAGAGTGCCGTTCTACGGAATTGTCCTGGGTTTCTCCCAAAGACGGAATAACCGTGCAGTTATATAATCCTAACTATGAAGGAAATGCACTGACTTCCCCCTATACGTGTACGAAAGAGGGAACGTATCATTTTGTGAGATATCGGGATGCCAGTGCTTGTAAGGACACGGTTGATTACGAGCCTTCATTCTTGAGTCCGACGCTGGCTTGGTTGCAAGAACCTCCTTTGACGATTGATCGAGGAGAAAAGTTTAACGTGCGGGTGCAGAAGCCAACTCATCCGTCGATGTCTGACGTAGAAATAGAGTATTTCTGGATAAAGCCGGAAGGTCTGGAGCGGGATATTACCGGGTATGATGGAACGGCTGTCAATAAAACTTATGAATTTAAAGTATACGCAGAGGTAAACGGTTGTAAATCTGACACCTTGACTGCAACAACGACGGTTGAAGGTGGCGGAATCAAGCCGATGCTCTCCTCGGAAACCGATTTGGATATTGCCTGTGACGGAGGTATTCAATTGAAATCCGTGCCGGATGGCGGAAGCGGTAACTACTCTTATAAATGGTATGCGAATGCCGTTTCCGGTTCACCGCTAGCGACGACCAGTAGCGTTTGGGTAACGCCGACGAAAACCACGACTTATTTTGTCGTAGTCAAGGACGAGACGACCGGAGAAGAAGC
>CAMWQQ010000181.1 GCA_947176455.1 uncultured Odoribacter sp.
GTTTTATACGGAACTCTTTTTATTTAAGAACACGAAAACAAAGAATTATCCAATATGACCTCTTGGCTACTTGAAGAAAAACGAATAACTTTGAAAAATACCTAATGCTAATCTGAAAAATATGAAAACAACCGAGATACAGGAACTTTTCAACAGCTTTGAGTCTATCGCCATTGATTATGAGGGTGTAGAATGTTGGAGCGCCCGAGAACTTGCTCCAGTAATGGGCTATGTTCAATGGCGTAATTTCCAATCTATCATTGAAAAATCGAAAGAGTCAATCGTCAATGCCGGAGAAAAAATATCTGATCATTTCGCTAACGTCAGCAAAATGATTAACCTTGCAAAAGGAGCTCAACGTCAAGTAGATGACATGTTGTTAACACGCTACGCCTGCTATCTTATTGCTCAAAATGGCGATCCCCGTAAACCGGAAATTGCTTTTGCTCAGAATTATTTTGCCGTTCAGACACGCCGTGCCGAACTTGTACATCAGAGACTCCTCGACATTGAGCGTGTTCAAGCACGCACAAAACTTGCTGAAACCGAACATACTCTTTCCGGAGTACTCTATGAAAGAGGTGTTAATAACCAAGGTTTTGCCATAATCCGAGCCAAAGGCGACCGTGCTTTATTCAGTCTTGATACAGCTATGATGAAACGCCGTATAGGCGCCCCGGACAAACGCCCCCTCGCAGACTTTCTTTCAACCATTGCCATTAAAGCCAAAGACCTCGCCGCAGAAATGACCTCAGTTAACGTACAACAGAAGAATCTTCACGGACAAATCAGCATTGAACATGAACACGTTGACAACAATAGTGCAGTTCGCAATATGCTTCTAGACCGAGGTATTCGCCCTGAAACCCTTCCTCCTGCAGAAGACATAAAAAAAGTCGAACGCCGTCTTAAAGCCGAGGAAAAGAAAATCCTTCCCAAGAAAAAGAAATAACACAAATAAACAAACAAAGAATGCCTTATTTTTCTAATGGGAATATTCTTTGACCAGGCAATCGGTTCCCCGCTTTTTCAATTTCAGGGCCGCAGCATTCGCCGCCTCTCGGGTATCATAAATTCCGGTACAGTAGCGGACTGCGCCATTGTCCATTTTTTCCGTAAAAATCACCTTGAACTGGTCAATAAAGGCAGGCACATTTTTAAATACCCCCAATTGCAAAGTATAAAATTTTCCCTTTACCGAACTCAGCGCCTTCAACTGCGTCTTGCCAATGTTCTTCACTCCTTCTTCCGCAGCAATGGCTTTCTGGTTGGGGTTAATCAGGGAATTCGGCCCCGGCTTATAATTTGTACGCAACACCTTGAATTCGATTCTCCAGTTCAACTGCATGGCCACCTCTTTCTGTCCTCTTTTGACGCGACTCACAAATCGCTCATTCAAAACATCCCCCACTTTCAGAAAGTCGTATTTTTTGGCATCCTTTTCATTGATTTCACGAGGACGAGTTTCTCCGTATCCCTTGGCTTCCACCCTGTCCCAATACACCCCCTTTTCAATCAGGTAATCCACCACGGAGCGGGCACGATTCTGAGAAAGCACCATATTGGCACGGTCATTGCCCACCATGTCGGTATGCGCTGAAAGCTCTATGACGATATTCGGATTGTCTTTTAGGATTTCCAACAACTCATTCAGATTCTTCATGGCATCGGGTCGCAAATCCCATTTTGCCACATCAAAATAGATATTGGGTATCACAATCGGTTTCTCAATAGGCTGCATATTGATGACCAATTCATAAGCGCGGTCATCCTTTTCACGGTAGGTGGAAAGCACGCCCTTGCCTTTCAGGTATTGGGCATTCTCCGCAACAAAAACATATTCCTTGTCCGCACTGATGGGCATGGTGGCAATACCTGCCGAATCGGTCTCCAGGTAAACCACCGTACCGTCATCCGCCGTTACAGTCACCTCCGTCCGGACAATCGGAAATTCCGTCACGGCATTCAATACCAGCAACTTCACGCTCAATTGCTGAGGTAGATAGCTAAAATCGAAAATATTGTCACAACGTCCGCTCCGGGAAGAGCAGAACCAACCTTTTTCCTCTCCGGGCTTGAAAATAATCCCGAAATCATCCCCGAACGAATTTAACGGTGCAGGCAAATGCACCACATTCTTCTTGCCCTCCTTTGTCTCCACCTTGTAAAGATCCAGTCCGCCAAAACCATAACGCCCGTTGGAAGCAAAATACAACTCCCCGTTATCCCGGACGTATGGAAACATCTCGTCTCCTTCCGTATTGATCATCTCGCCGGCATTTACCGGTTCTCCCCATTTTCCCTCCTCCAATTCGGCATACCAAATATCTTTGCCCCCGAAACCACCGGGCAGGGCATCGGAAACAAAATACATCCGCTTTCCGTCCGGTGTCAAGGCAGGATGCCCGACACACACCGAGTCACCGCATATCCCGGAAGGCACAACTCCCGTCCAGTTTTTCTTTTCCGTACCGTTTTCGTCCTCTTTGACGTTCAGCGTCGCCCGGTAAATCCGCGTACCGACATTGCTCCCCTTGACCGTCCGGGAAGAGGTAAAATACATCTGCAAACCATCCGGTGTAAAACACATGGCACCCTCGTGGCGGTTGGAAGAAATGGAATCACGTACCAAAACCGGTTTCAGCCAACGGGGTTCCTTGAAATGCTTCACCTTTACCTTTCCGTCCTTGTCCACCGTCCGAACATCCTGCACATACCTGACCTGATAGATATGGCTATACCCTTCGCCGGTAATCGGGTCGGTTTTCGTCCGCTTGGAAGTATTCGTGTAGCGTGCCGATGCAAAATAAACGACACAGGTGTCGTCCGGCATATATACAGGGGTAAAATCGCTGTATCTGGAATTAAACTCCTTTTTCAGTTGCACGACATACCTTCCCTCCTTTTCCTTATCCTCTGCCACTTGATCCAAATAATGGATGCCATCTTCTCCCCTCCCGTTTCCGGTCAATTCCTCGTACTCCTTATAATAATTCCGGGCATTCTCCTCATCGTTCAAACGGGCGGAAACTTGCGCCAATTTCAAGTATATCTCTGTCCGCTCCTTGTCGGCAAGCCTTGCCTTGCCATACCAACTGTAAGCCTCCTTCAAATGGTTCACTTTCTCGTAAGCCTCCGCCGCTTTCAGGGCGACAATCACCTTTTCCGACTTCTTGTTCGTCTTGCCGTATGCCTTTCCATACTTGGATGCCGCCTTGTCGTAACGACCGGTTGCCCCGATTGCATCCCCCTGCTTCAGGTAATGTCGCGCAGAACAAGCGGAAAGCAACCCTACCACACCACATAAAAAAATCAGATATCTCATAAAATATTTTATTTAACACTCGCTTTAAGGATGCTTATTCCATTTCCACCCTCAATTCCCGGCTACCGTCCTCGTTCTCCGAAAAAAAACAATTCACGGTACCCTCCGGCAACAACTCGCCCACTTTTTCCGGCCATTCGACAAAACACCTGTCACCACCGTAAAAATACTCCTCATAACCGAAATCAAGAGCCTCCGAAATATCATTTACGCGATAGAAATCAAAATGATACACCGATTCTCCGGTCCGGGCGACATACTCGTTGACAATGGCAAACGTCGGAGAATTGACATCATCCTCAACCCCCAGGCACTCGCCTACGGCTTTGACGAAAGTCGTCTTTCCTACGCCCATGGGACCGTACAATGCAAAAATAGTCCGGTCGCCCACATACGCCAAAAAATCCGCCGCCACCCGGTTTATCTCCCCCAAACTATTGATTTTCCACTTCATCATGCTTGACCACCATTAATTCAGATAATATTTTCTAAAGAAATCAAGATAATTCTTTAATGTCTTCTTTTCTATCAGGGTTTCCAAATTTGCCTCGGTAATGACGAAAGTCGTATAATTCGCCCCTTGTAGCAACCGGAGCAGTTTCCGGTTATTCAATACCTTTTTGAAATAGCGCACCGCCTCTTCCTGATTCTCCAATCCGTTTACGATCATATAATCGTTCTCCTCGTCAAACTTCTGGTTCTTCAAAGACAAACCCGAAAAATTCAACTCCTCGAATACCGATTTCAATCTGAAAGGATCGACCGTATTCGGATAAATCAATACAAACTGATGAACGATGTTTTTATTGTACACGTATTCCCCGTCTTTAACCCCGACAAACCCCGCTTCCTTCAAATAATTGTCCCCGAAATATTTCACGTACTTATCCAAATACTCGTTCTCCTGCAAGGCTTTCAAATTCTGGTCCGTAATGACAAAAATCTCATACTTTTTGGCGCTCAAAAGTTCAGATACCTCCCTGTCCTTCAGCACGGTATTCATATACTCC
>CAMWQQ010000182.1 GCA_947176455.1 uncultured Odoribacter sp.
ATATTATAATGAAAGCAAATATTTAAATATTTATACTTCACTTTTGTTTAAGAAATATCTCTAAATATTGAATAAACTAAGGAATTGAAATATTTGAAATTTCTATAAATACCTTATTTGCAGAAATAAATGAGGATAAGGGTGGGGTAACGCAAAGGAAAGTGGATTTATGAAGCAGTTAAGTTTTCAAATCCTTGCTCGCAGGATGATTATTTTTAATACCTGACACTGACATTTCCTTTGTATGGCTGTGGTTGGCTTACGGGGTATAACTTGCTGATATTTAATTTTTGTAACAGAAATAGCCGAATGTGGCAAGAGTATATTCAAGGTGCTGTTCTATGTGAACAGTAGCAAGGAGAAAACGACATCTTTGCTACGGTGGGCATATTCTGTTTGCGGTGTGGTTGCGGTTTGTGTCTCGGAGAGTCTTGTTTTGTTGTATGCAAAGCTTTCAAAATTCATTCCCTTGTCGAATTTCTTCCATTGTGATTTGCTTTCGAATCAATATCTTGAGTATTTGAGACGACAGAAAAGCGGATGTTTTATTATGCGTATTTTTTGTTTGTCAAGGAAACAGTAGAAAATGCGATGATGCTGTATGACGGATGAACTACTTATTTCGTAGAATTTACTCTCTACATAGATAGGCGGGAGGTAGCCCGATTTCCCGGTAACGATCAGGATTGAAAACTAAATTTGCAAATTGGTGAATTAGTTGTATATTCGCAAAGTCAGGGTTTTACAACTGAAATGAAAATACTTCTGTTTTATGAGCGAAAAGAAATATCCTATCGGTATCCAGAATTTCGAGAAAATCCGCACGGGCGGGTATATGTATGTGGACAAGACGGCGTGGGTTTACAAGCTGGTGAATACCGGAAGCTATTATTTTCTGAGTCGCCCGCGACGTTTCGGAAAGAGTTTGCTACTCTCGACGCTGGAGGCGTATTTGCAGGGGAAGCGGGAGTTGTTTGAGGGTTTGGCTATCGAGAAACTGGAAACGAAGTGGACGAAACATCCTATTTTGCACCTGGATTTGAATGCGGAGAAATACGATACGCCGGAAGCCCTGGAGAGCATCCTGAATGCCACCCTGTGCGCATGGGAAAAATTGTACGGTGCGGAAGGGTACGAAACGACGCTCGCTACCCGATTCCAGGGGATTATTCAGCGCGCCTGCGAGCGGACGGGGGAGCGGGTGGTGATATTGGTGGACGAATACGATAAACCGATGTTGCAGGCGATTGGTCGCCCCGACTTGCAGGAGGCGTACCGCAATACGTTGAAGGCCTTTTACGGTGCCTTGAAGTCCAAGGACGGCTGCATCAAATTTGCCATGCTGACGGGCGTGACGAAATTCGGGAAGGTAAGCGTGTTCAGTGACCTCAATAGCTTGGAGGATATATCGATGCTGGAAGCGTATGGGGGTATTTGTGGCATAAGTGAAGAAGAATTGTTCGAGTATTTCGATGACGATTTGCACCGTCTCGCTGAAAAGCAAGGCATGTCGTATGAAGAGGTATGTGAAGAAGTGCAGGAGTGTTATGACGGTTACCATTTTTGTGAGAATACAGTCGGAATATATAATCCTTTCAGCTTGCTGAATACCTTTAAGCATATGAAATTCCGTAGCTATTGGTTTGAGACGGGTACGCCGACGTATCTGGTGGAATTGTTGAAGATGCACCATTATAGCCTGAACGAGATGGCATACCAGGAAACGACGGCGGATGTACTGAACAGTGTGGATTCCACTTCCACGAATCCCATTCCGGTGATTTACCAGAGCGGATACCTTACGATAAAAGAGTACCATGAAGAATTTGATATGTATACATTAGGTTTTCCGAACCGGGAAGTAGAAGAGGGCTTTGTGAAATTTCTGATGCCTTTTTATACGAATCTCACGGCATCGGAGACAGGTTTTGAAATACAACAGTTTGTTCGTGATGTGCGTGGTGGCAATATCGATGCCTTTTTGGTTCGTTTGCAGGGTCTTTTTGCGGACACGTCTTATGAGCAGATAAAGCGTGACCAAGAGGTACATTATCAGAATGTGCTGTTCATCGTCACCAAATTGATGGGCTTCCATGTTAAGGCAGAATACCACACGAGCAACGGTCGCATTGATTTGGTGTTGCAGACGGACAAATACATCTATGTTATGGAATTCAAACTGGACGGCACGGCGGAAGAAGCGTTGCAGCAGATACGTGACAAACAGTATGCTCGCCCCTTTGAACTGGATACCCGCCGGGTGTTCAAAATCGGGGTGAATTTTTCATCGGAAACAAGGAGCATTGACCGTTGGGTGGTGGAATGATTTAAAGAAGGAATGTGTATAGGTTGGCGGATTCTTGTTATATTTGTTCCGAAAGAAAAAGGTGGGATATAAGATAAACATTCAACGATATGAGACCAAATGGTTTTTCTGGAATATTTCTGTTGCTTTTCTGCGTACTTGCTTTCAGCGGTTGCCGGAAAGAGGACGACGGGCTGAGGGGATTTATGTGCGAGGCGACTGTTCTGGGGGATTCGGTCAAGGGGTTCCATTGTTATCTGGACGGAGGCGGGTTGGTCATTTCCCATGACCGGTGGTTGAAAGGGATAGAAAGAGGATATTTTGCATTTCATTATACTGAGGAGGACTGGCAAACGGACGATGTTCACGGTATACATATCGCGAATGCGCACGTTTATCCGGAAGCGGTCTATAAGGTCATCCGCCCTGTGAGCCGAGAGGAGGCGGGGAGCCTTCATGTCAGCGCCGAGGATACCTGCCGGACGCCTGACCATTTTACGTTAGGTTACGGCTGGCGAGGGTATTTTGACTTGTACACAGGCGTCGCCGTGATGAATTCGGAGAGCGGGGAAAAGGCGTCCGTTCAGATGAATATGATATACGACCCCGACAGGCAGACCGCGGACACCCTGCTGTTGCAATTTTGCTATCACCCCCGTATTCCGGATGCCTGGAACCGTCATTGTTTCCTTTACGGCAGTGCTTCTTGCGACATTTCGTCCTTTGCTTCTCTCCGCCCGTGGAGCGATTCGGTGAACATCGTGGTGGAAGTCGGGGACAAAAGGTATGGCAGGAAAATCAGCAAGGAGGATTTCTTGAAACCCGAGCTGAAATAGGCGGTTGCCCTCCTTATATAATATAGGTATAAATGTCGAAGAGTTATATTTAGGATGTTATGCGGCGATTGGTTATCATGATATGGTTGTGCGGACTGGGGATTACTGGTGGTTTTGCCCAGTTGAATACGGCAAGCATGCTCCGTATGGGGCAGCATGCGATTTATTTTGACGACTATGTCAGTGCCATTGACAATTTCAACAACATCATCCGGATAAAACCCTATTTGTCGGAACCTTATTTTTTCCGGGGTTTGGCGAAACTGAACCTGGATGATTACGAGGGAGCCATTCAGGATTTCACCAGCGCGGTGGATTTGAACCCGAATTATTTTCACGCTTACATGTATCGGGGCGTTGCTCTGAACGGCATAAAAAAGTACGAGGATGCGCTGAAGGATTATGCCCGAGCCATTGCTCTGGATCCGACAGCGGCTTATGTTTATGCCAACCGGGGAATCACGGAGGCTGAACTGGGGGATTACAAGGCGGCGGAGAAGGATTATTCAAAAGCCTTGCTGATTGATGATAAATTGTTGCCGGCTTATCTGAACCGTGCCATTGTGCGGGAGAAACTGAATGACACGAAAGGTGCCATGACGGATTGCAATGCGGCGGTACGGCTGAATATGTTTTCGGATGAGGCGTTCGGTCTGCGGGGGTATTTGTATTATCAGCAGAAGGATTATCACAATGCCATCGAGGATTTTAACCGTGCCTTGAAGGCGAACCCGAAAAATAAGCGGATATTGATGAGTCGGGCGATGGTGTGGTATGAGATGAAAAGGTATTCGGAAACGCTTGCCGATTATGACGAGGTGCTTCGGGTGGACAGCAATTATGTCTTTGCTTATTATAATCGCGCCTTGCTTCGGGCGGAAATCGGGGAGACCAATGCCGCCATTCGTGATTTGGACAAGATGGTGGAGCTGAATCCGGACAATATCCTGGTTTATTTCAACCGTGGACTTTTGAAAATGGAAATCAAGGACTGGTACGGGGCATTTGATGATTTTAGCGAGAGTATCCGTCTGTATCCTGATTTCGTGAAGGCTTACATTGTGCGTGCGGCTGTGAGGGAGAAATTGAACGAGGAGAAAGAGGCGGAGGAGGACCGTTTTTTTGCGATGCAGGTCATGGACCGTTACCGAAAGATGAAGGATGGCGACCGGAATGCGTTGGTGGATACGA
>CAMWQQ010000183.1 GCA_947176455.1 uncultured Odoribacter sp.
ATTTGTTTTTGTGGTTGAGAATAAAATAATTAAAAGATATCAAGATGAGCTTTGCTGAATTAAGTGAACAGGAAATTATCCGTAGAAATTCATTGGGAGAACTGGAAAAGTTGGGGATAGAGGCCTATCCCGCACCGGAGTTTAAAGTGGATGCCCATGCCGCAGACATCAAGGAACAGTTTGACGATGTGGCGGAGCCCCGGAACGTGGTGATTGCCGGTCGGATGATGAGCAGGCGGATTATGGGCAAGGCTTCATTTTTTGAATTGCAGGATGCCACCGGGCGCATTCAGGTGTATGTGAGCCGGGACGACATTTCCACCGATGAGGCTTCGACTGCCTACAACACCGTTTTCAAGAAATTGATGGACATCGGAGATATTGTCGGGGTGAAGGGGTTTGTATTCCGCACCCAGACCGGTGAGATTTCCGTGCATGCCAAGGAATTGACGATGCTTTCCAAGTCGTTGCGTCCGTTGCCCGTTGTCAAGGAGAAGGACGGCAAGGTGTTCGACGCCTTTACCGACCCGGAACAGCGTTATCGTCAGCGGTATCTGGACCTGATTGTGAATCCGCAGGTGAAAGAGGTGTTTGTGAAGCGGACCAAGATGATCAATGCCATTCGGAATTTCTTCAATTCCAAAGGGTATCTGGAAGTGGAGACCCCTGTTTTGCAGGCCATTCCCGGTGGAGCGTCCGCTCGTCCGTTCATCACCCACCACAATGCGCTGGACATTCCGTTGTACCTGCGTATCGCCAACGAACTTTACCTGAAACGTCTGATTGTCGGAGGGTTTGAGGGCGTTTACGAGTTTTCCCGGAATTTCCGGAACGAGGGTATGGATCGTACCCACAATCCGGAGTTTACCTGTATGGAAATTTATGTGGCTTACAAGGATTACCTCTGGATGATGAATTTTACGGAGGAGATGATAGAGACCGCCGCTTTGGCAATCAACGGCACCACCAAGACGATGATTGGTGAAAACGAGATTGATTTCAAGCGTCCTTTCCGGCGGGTGCGCATGGCGGATGCCATTAAGGAGCATACCGGATACGATATTGAAAAAATGTCCGAGCAGGAGCTTTACGATGCTTGTGTGAAAATGGAGATTCCAGTGGACAAGACCATGGGCAAGGGAAAATTAATCGATGAGATCTTCGGTGAAAAATGCGAGGCGCATTACATCCAGCCGACGTTCATTTACGATTATCCGAAAGAGATGTCGCCCTTGACCAAGAAACACCGGGAGAATCCGGAACTGACGGAGCGTTTCGAGTTGTTTGTCAACGGCAAGGAAGTGGCTAACGCTTATTCGGAGCTGAACGACCCGATAGACCAGTTGGAGCGTTTCCAGGACCAGTTGAAATTGCAGGAGAGAGGAGATGACGAGGCAATGTATATCGATTACGATTTTGTCCGTGCGCTGGAATACGGTATGCCGCCGACGTCCGGTATGGGCATTGGCATAGATCGTCTGTGCATGTTCCTCACCAACAGCCCTTCCATTCAGGACGTGCTGTTCTTCCCGCAGATGAAACCCGAGAAGAAGCCGGTGGTGGACAGCGATGACAAATACGAGGCTTTGGGCATTCCCCGGGAGTGGATAGCTGTCGTTAAAAAGGCGGGCTATCAGACCGTGGAGGCATTGAAGGCCGTGGAGAATCCGAACAAATTGCATCAGGAGCTTTCGGTGCTGAACAAGAAGGAAAAACTGGGGCTGACGGGACTGACTCCCGACGTGGTGAAATCCTGGTTGAGCTGATTGCCGGTGGCGACTGGGTGGCAAAAGACGCTGGGGAGCGTGAATGATAAATCTAAAGTCAATATATGATGGAATTGCCTGAAAATCCGAGAATCGCCGTCGTCGGTGGGGGTAGCTGGGCTACTGCCATAGCCAAGATTCTGACGGAAACCAATGAACACATCAATTGGTTCATGAGGAATATCGAGACGATAAACGCTTTTAAGGAGTTGAAACATAATCCGCGTTATCTGTGTTCGGTGGATTTCGATTTGTCCAAAATCACTTTCACGGACAATCTGGATTACCTGATTACCCATTCGGATGTGATTATTTTCGCCATACCGAGTGCGTTTTTGAAGAATGTCGTGGCAAAGTCCACCCGTCCTTTGAAAAACAAAATCATCGTTTCCGCCATAAAGGGGTTGATTCCGGACGACAATCTGATTATCGGGGAGTTCTTCAATCAGCAGTATGACGTGCCACTGGAGCAAATCGTGGTGATTTCAGGACCTTGCCATGCGGAGGAAATTGCTTTGGAACGCCTGTCTTACCTGACCTTTGCCAGCAATGACACGCAGGTGGCGCGGTTGGTGTCCCAGTTGTTCAGTTGCCATTACGTGAAGACCTCCGTATCCGATGATATTTATGGAACGGAATATGCGGCGGTGATGAAAAACATCGTGGCGATTGCTGCTGGAATCTGCCACGGCTTGAGGTATGGCGACAATTTTCAGGCGGTGCTGGTGGCGAATGCCATTCAGGAAATCGAGCGTTTTGTGTCTGCCGTTCATCCGATAGAAAGGGACATCAAGAGTTCCGCCTATTTGGGCGATTTGCTGGTGACCGCTTATTCCCAATTCAGTCGCAATCGTACTTTCGGAACCATGATCGGTAAAGGATATTCCGTGAAATCGGCGCAAATGGAGATGCTGATGATTGCCGAAGGGTATTTTGCCGTGAAGGGCATCAAGGAAATCAACGACCATTACCAGGTGCACATGCCCATTACGTCGGCGGTGTACAATATTTTATATGAACGAATCAGTCCGGCGTTGGAAATCCGCTTGCTGACAGACCAACTGCGATGAAGTTTTGTGTATGACGGGGGAAAGGGTCATAGCCTGTATCAAAAGGGTATTGCCGGTGGCGTTCAGGACCTCCTTGTGGTTCCTGAAAATCATGCTGCCGGTTTCTTTTTTCGTGATGCTGTTGTCTTATTTTGAAATATTGCCCTATCTTTCTGCTTTTGCCTCGCCTTTATTCACATTAGTGGGCTTGCCGGGGGATGCGGCCTTGGTGTTCGTCACCAGTATTTTTACCAATATCTATACGGTCATCGCCTTGATGTCCAATTTGGATTTTTCGTTGCGGGAGGGAATCATTCTTGCCATGATGTGTCTGATTTCGCACAATTATCTGGTGGAGACGTTGGTGCAGAAAAAGACCGGTTCGTCGGCTTGGGGAATGGTTGCCTTGCGGTTTTCCTGCAGTTTTATTGCCGCCGCTTTGTTGAATTGGTGTCTGCCCGATTTTTCCGCGCGGTTGTCTTGGCAGCCTGCTGTGGCTCTGGAATTTCGGGAGACGGTGATGAACTGGTTGCAACAGAGCCTGATATTGTCTTTGAAGGTGGTGGTCATCATCTCTTTGTTGATGATTGTGCAGCGGTTACTGGAGGAATTCGGGATTCTGAAGAGCTTGTCCGCCGTATTGGGGCCTTTTATGGCGTTGCTGGGTTTGCCGAAACAGGTCGCTTTTCTGTGGTTGGTCGGCAACACTTTGGGACTGGCTTACGGCTCTGCCGTCTTGATGGATCACGTCGAACAAGGCAAGATATCCGGAGAGCATGCGGATTTGATGAATTATCATTTGGCGGTTTCCCATTCGCAGCTGGAGGACCCTTTGCTGTTTGCCGTTTTGGGTTTGCCCATGGCTTGGTTGATGATTCCCCGTGTCGTGCTGGCAATCATCGTGGTGTGGTTGAAGAGGTTGTGGGATTTTTTATATAAAAAAAGCAAGACCGGTTGTACGGTGAAACCCGTTGCCGGATAGCATACAATAAAAACGATGCCTATGTTTTCTTTGATAGAAGTAACCGATGAAGCGAAAGCGAAGGCTTTTGTTGAGTTGCCGGTGAAATTGTACCGGGGTAATCCGTATTGGGTGCGTCCTTTGGATAACGATATCCGGAACGTATTCGACCGGGACAAGAATCCTTGTTTTCAAGAGGGCGGAGAATGTGTCCGCTGGTTATTGGCGGACGAGACCGGAAACTATGTGGGGCGTGTCGCTGCTTTTATTAATCGGAAAACCTGTGGCTTGGACAAGTACAAAGTCGGACAGATGGGTTTTTTCGAGTGTATTGATAACCAGGAGGCGGCTTTTCAATTGTTCGACCGGTGCAGGGAATGGTTGGAGGAGAGGGGTATGGAAGCCATGGAAGGACCGGTAAATTTTGGCGAGCGGATAGAGTGGTGGGGATTGTTGGTGGACGGTTTCGAGGAACGTCCAGTGTATGCAATGCCTTATACGCATTCGTATTATGTGAAATTCTTTGAGGCTTACGGGTTCCGGGACTTTTTCAA
>CAMWQQ010000184.1 GCA_947176455.1 uncultured Odoribacter sp.
GATGTCGGTTTTTCTCAAGTGGTTACTCAAAGTCAGTTGAATGGCGAGGATAACTTGGAGTATTTGTGGGTCGTGTCGCACACCGAGGATGGAGAGCGGGTTGTAGATTCGGTTACCACGAAAGAGCTGACCCTTACTTTTCCTGCTAAGAAGTCCTATTCTTATTCGGTGACTTTCCGGCTGACGGATGTGACCACCGATGTAAGCACCTATGCCGCATTGAGCATGCGCACGGTCAATCCCTATATGGACGGCTGGATGGTGTTGAACGGAGAAGCGGGACAGCGACACCTTTCTGCCATTGAAGATCCGGATTCGCTCCAGTATATTTATACGGAGAATGCTTGGACCGATATGGGCAATGAACCCCGTTTCCAAGACGCTATCGGATTGATTTATTCGCCGATTGTATTGAAAGACCTGTCGGCTCCGGAATGTCTGTATGTCATGACTCCGGACAGCCTGTTTGCCTTGGACCCTTTTGCCATGCAGGTGAAAGGTACCAATAAGGATTTTTTGCCGGGCAAGTTGTTGAATGAAAAGCATGAATTGCGCTATGGCTTAGGTGGAGGTCCGAAGGGGGGAGTGACGTTGCTGGTAGATGGGGATTATAATTTTTATTATACGACGTCTAATCGTGGAGGAGTGTTTGAAGAGCCTTATTTGGGTTTTGTAAAAGGATGCCGTGCATCGAAATTGGCCATGTCGACGGAATCGAATACGGTTTGTATCTGGGACGACGACCAGAAAAAGTTTATGTATCTTCCTGCAGGAGAGGGTTCAGTTCGTGAGGTGGAAGACAAGGAATACGATTGGACGGATAAAGAGGTGGTCTGGATGGGGCTGGACAATGTGTTGATGGACGGAAATAATAAAAACCGGGTGGCTTTGGCTTTGGTCAAAGACAAGGCGAATGATTACTGGACCTATCATTTTGATGCCGACGGGAATAAGTTTACCCGGGATTCCATAGGGAAGTTGTCTATTGATGAGCATACGCAGTTTGCCACGTCCCAGGAGTTTCCGAGTCAGTTTTTCTATACCGTGGGTTCCAAGCTCTATCGCTACAATGTTGCCGGACGGGAAGCGGAGGAATTGTATGATGCCGGTGCGCCGATTACCCGATTGAGATTCCGTATCAATGAACCGACAAGCATTAACAGCAAGAATGATTTCATGCGTTACTTGGGCATGGTTGTGGACAAGGGGGCGGAAGGTGAATTGCATGAAGTGGTGCTCAGTACAGCGGGCGATGTGGAAGACATTCACGTGTTTACGGGCTTCGGACCGATTCAGGACATTTGTTTTACCCTTATTAATCGTGTTGTGTTATGATAAAGAATAAATGGATATATGCGTTGGTGGTGTTGCTGGCAACGGCTTGCCAACAGGAGATATTGGACGTGACGGTGCCTCGGGATGATTTTTCGGTGGTACCGGATTATGCCGACCAGGTGAAAGGACAGCTTCAGGTCAAATTCCGCGAGTTGTCGCAAGATTTGGTGGTCACACCTACGGCAACCGGTCTGGAAACCGACAGCCGGGAGTTGACCGATGCCGTTAACCGCATCGGTGGCGTGCGCATGGAGCGTTTGTTTCCCTATGCGGGAAAATTTGAAGCCCGTACCCGGAAAGCCGGCTTGCACTTGTGGTACAAGGTGTATTTCGACGAGAAAGTGAATCCGGACGTGGCGACTCGGGTATTGTCGGGCGTTCCCGAAATCATGACGGTGGAGCCGGTGTGCATCCCCACTTCCCATGCCGTGCCGTTTCCTTATAATGACAGTAGGTTCGGCAAGCAATGGTATTTGCGGTATGCCGGTTCGGAGCTGGAAAGTGAAAGGGGACCGCTGGAGATGACTTCGGATATCGATGTTGTCGAGGCGTGGGAAATCGAAAGAGGGAAACCGGAGGTAATTGTGGCAGTGGTGGATTCGAAAGTGGATGTCGGGCATCCCGAACTTCAGAGTAACTTGTGGGTAAACGATAAGGAGAGAGATGGCAGGCCGGACGTGGATGACGACGGGAACGGATACGTGGACGATGTCTACGGTTATGGTGTGCGGGATCAGCAGGATGCCGACAAGCACGGTACGCATGTTGCCGGAATTATTGGAGCTAAGAATAATAATGATATCGGAAATCCTTGGTCACCGGGATTTATATGTGGTATTGCCGGAGGAGATGCCAGGCTTGGGCAAGACGGGGTTCGCATCATGGCTTGCTTGTTTAACAATCCTGTGGTGGCTATAAAATATGCAGCCGACCATGACGCCGTGATATGCACGAACAGTTGGGGCGTGAAGGCCATCGAACAAAACCGGAGTTCGTTGCAGGAGGTGGTAAATTATTTCACCGAATATGCCGGAATAGATGAAAACGGAGTGCAGACCGGACCGATGCGAGGCGGACTAGTACTGGCTTCTGCCGGAAATGAGGGCGAAGAGTTCGAAGCGGTTTATCCGGCTTCTTTGGACAATGTGTTTGCCGTGGCGGCGTTGCGTTATGACATGAAAAAAGCAGACTATTCCAATTATGCCTCTTGGGTAGACATTTCCGCTCCGGGAGGAGAAGGTGGAAATACGGGTATTTACAGTCTCTTGAATGGTGAAAATTATATGTATAATAATTCGTTCGGATATCTTGCCGGGACTTCTATGGCAACTCCTGTGGTTACCGGTGTGGCGGCGTTGATCGTTTCCAAGTTCGGCGGAGAGGGTTCTGGTTTGACGCCTTACGATGTGACGTATCGTTTGCAGCATGGTGTGAAACCGGTGGACGAGGCGAATCCGGAGTATGCGGGCAAGCTGGGTGCCGGGTGCGTGAATGCATTGCGTGCTTTGCAGATAGGAGCGGATGAGATTAATTACCCGCCGGTGGTTACTTGCAATAAGGAACTCAAGAAAACGGGCATTTTCTATTACGGTGACCGGGATGAGTATGAATTTACCATTTCGGAACGCGACGGCGAGGAGATGACTTATACGGTGGACGACCCCACCGGTGCGGTGTCTCATTGTCGGAACGGTGAAAAGATTGTGCTGGTGCTGAATAACCGGAATTGCAAGGCAGGCGACCAGGTCATTACCTTGACGGTAACGGATGCCTCTGATCTTTCCACGGTGGTAAAGATTCCCGTGAAATTGCTGCCGGAGCCGTTGAAAGAGGTGGAGATTGAAAGTAGCGTGGTGGACAAACTGACCGTGCGTGCCAGCATGACGTTCAGCGGTGCCGTAAAGGTTGAATTGTACGACGCTTCCGGTAATTTGGTATTGCAGGACAAGATGACGATTTCGTTGAAAGAGCCGGGTGAACTTGACCTGTCGGGCGTGGACGGCGGAAATTATGTCTTGAAGCTGACTTGCAACAACAAAACGATAACCAAGAATATTATAAAATTGTAATACCATGAATAAAGTGAGATATAGTTTGTTTGCCTTGTTTGTGCTGGGTGCCTTTGCGGTATCCGGGCAAAACAATGCAGGTGCCGTTCCCTTTCCGGAACTGACGCCGGATGTGCGGGGCGTCGGCATGGGAAATACGGGCGTGGCTTCTTCTGCGAACGCTTTTTCCGTATGGCGCAATGCCGCCAAGAGTGTGTTTTCGGACCGGAAGTCCGAAATCGGATACAGTTTCACTCCTTGGATGCGGGAGTTGACGGATGGCAATAACCTTCACAGTGTCGGCGGATATTACAATCTGGACGACAAGCAGGGAGTAACTGCCGGTTTCCGTTATTTCAAGCATGCGGAAATCGACCTGTCGGGCGATGCCACCTTTGTTCCGAAAGACTGGAGCGTGGAAGTCGGTTATGCCCGCAAGTTGCTGGAAGGCTTGTCGGTCGGAGCGACGGCTCGTTTCGTGCGTTCCGATTTGAGCGGTGTGGAAAAGGATGCGGTGGCGAATGCGGCGACTTTTGATTTGGGCGTGTATTACCGTCGTGCTTTGGCTGGCTCAGAGAAATCGTTGTGGGCAGTGGGTTTGCAAGTGGCGAATTTCGGTACGAAGATTGATTACGGATACGGAAAATACGACCAGCCTGCCAAAGTGAGCATCGGCGGTATGATTCACCACGCTTTTAACGATAAGCATAGTTTGCAAGGTAGTGTGGACGGCGGTTGCCGGGTGCTTCCCAGTACTTGCTGGGAATGGTCGGCAGGTGTCGAGTATGCGGCATTGGACAAGTTCTTTGTCCGTGGCGGTTACCACTGGGGTGAAGAGAACAACCGGATGCAACGGTACGGCACGTTGGGTTGTGGCTTGCATTTGTGCCACGTCAGTGCGGATGTGGCGTATGTCCTGCCCGAGACCAACAGCTTCCT
>CAMWQQ010000185.1 GCA_947176455.1 uncultured Odoribacter sp.
GCCGGTCCATATAATTGAGCAGGGCTACTCCCCAAAGCAGTCCGACAACAATCCAAGGATAAATCTTTTTTATATTCATAAGTCTACTTATTTATAAATTTAGTTCATTAGTACAATGAAAAACTACTTTCCGTATCATAATACAGGTGCTCCATGACCAGACTGAGGGTTCCCAATATGCAGGAATGGTCAGTCAGCGTGCTGATTTTTATTTCGCATTGATTTTTCAGTCGGGTGATGGTATATTTGTCAAGTGCCTGTCTTATCGAGGAAGTGATGATTTTATCGGCTCCGGTGATTTCCCCTCCGATGACGATTAATTCGGGATTGAAAAGGTGAATCAGGTTTGCTAGGGCTTCGCCGATTTTTTCGCCAGCTTTTTGCAACAGTTCGATGGCGAAGATGTCATCCTGCTTGGCGGCTTGTATGACTTCCGAAAAAGTCAGGTGCTCATGGGGTAGCGCGGTGGCTTTTCCTTCCCGGATAGCGGTTTCTGCCGCCTTGACAATGGCTCTGCCAGAAGCGATGGTTTCCAGACAGCCGGCTTTCCCGCAATAACACAGCGTCTCGGGTCCCGAAATCCGGGTGTGTCCGAATTCTCCTGCCATGCCTTTATAGCCGTTGTAGGGTCTGGAGTTCAGAATCATGCCGAGACCGATGCATTCATTGATGTTGACGCATAAGGCGTGCGTGGCACCTTGTGCTGCACCAAACGTATGCTCCGCCATTGCCATGATGGTGGAGTCGTTGTCGATGAACACGGGAATCTGGAGCATATCCTCCAGTATGGTGCGGATATTTGTATCTTCAAAAGTCAGGTAGGTGAAAGAATTACCTTCACTGTCCAATAATCCCGGTAGGGAAAATCCTGCCACCTTGATTTTGGACCTTGGAATTTTCAGATCAATCAGGCTTTTCTCTATTTTTATTTTCAAATCCCGAATGATGGTAGCGTTATCTTTGTGAGCCTCCAGCAAGGAGGGGAAAGTCTGAATGTTGCCAATGATTTCTTTCCGCAGGTTGAATATGGCAATTTTCAGGTGTTCCCGCCCGATGTCGACTCCCATGATGTAAGCGGCATCGGGGTTCAGGGAGAATATGTGTGGACGTTTTCCGCCGATAGAAACTCCTTGCCCTTGGTCGATGACCCAGCCTTCTGTTATCAACTCATCGATGATTCTACTGATGGTCGGGGTGGTCATGTTGGTCAGCCTGCAAATTTCCGGCTTGGACAATTCCCCCATTCGGTAGAGATCGCCGATGATATTCTTTTTTTGTTGGTAGCGCTTTTCTTTCAGCCCTGGCAACGAAGTTTTGTTTTCAGACAGCATATAACCACTTTTTAATCTTACAAAGATAAAAAACTTTATAAAATAATTTCAAAAGTGATTTAAATTTATTTTAACTAAAAATCGTTTTGCAGATTTCAGGCTTTTACATCGGATTTTCCCATTTTCCCTGCCAGTTGTCCGCAGGCGGCATCGATGTCCTTGCCCTTGCTGTGGCGGACGTGGACAATCATGTTGCAACTTTCCAGAAAACGGATGAACTCATCCCGGTTTTTATCGGGACTGTGGCTGAATCCGGAGCCTTCCACCTCGTTGTATTCGATGAGGTTGATTTTAATCGGAAATTGACGGCAGTAGGTTGCCAGTGCCTTGGCGTCGTCCAGTCCGTCGTTGATGTTTTTTAACAAAAGGTATTCAAACGTGGGGCGTGTTCCTGTTTTTTCCACAAAATACCGAAGACTTTCGGCGATGTCTTTTAACGAATAGGTTTTGTTCACCGGCATCAATGCGCTTCGGGTGAAATCCTTGGCGGAGTGCAGGGAGACCGCCAGGTTGAACCGGACGCCGCCGTCGGCAAGTTGCTTGATCTTTTCCGGAATGCCTGCCGTGGAAACGGTGATTCGGTAGGGGGATATGCCCAGTCCGTCGTCAGCGGTCAGGCGTTCGATAGCTCTCGATACGTGGTGGTAATTCAAGAGGGGTTCACCCATGCCCATGAATACGATGTTGGACAATAGGCAATCTTGGTCTTGGGCGGTCCTTTTAGCGGCGACCACCTGTTCGAATATTTCACCGGCGGTGAGGTCGCGTTTGAAACCCAGCGTTCCGGTGGCGCAGAACTTGCAACCCAGTTTGCATCCCGCTTGCGAAGAGACGCACACGGTGAATTTCTGATTGCCGGGAATCAGGACGCTTTCGATGACGGCTCCGTCGTGGAGTTGCCAGCTTGTTTTGATGGTGCCGTCCGATGCGGTCTGCACCTGACAGGGGGTGAGCTTGTCGAAATAGAATGCGTTTTCCAGCAGTTCGCGTGTTCCTTTTGACAGATTGCTCATGTCATTGAAATTGTTGACGCCCCTTTGCCAGAGCCATTGCCAGATTTGTTTCGCACGGAAAGCCTTTTCACCGTGACGGGTCAGGAAATCCGCTATATCTTTCAGGGATGCTTCCCTGATGTTTTGCTTGTTTTCGTTCATAAGTTGTGCTTTATCCGGGCGCAAAGATACAGCTTTTCATCATATTTCACGCTTTGCGGACGGCGGATTACTTTGGTTGTGCCGTTCGTTTTCCGAACGGTATTTTTCGGTTTCTTGTTAAAATAAGGTAAAAATCCGATAAATACCGGATTTAATTATATATTTGCCATTATCTTGCAGGAAAACTTATAATAAGTTAAGAAAAGCGTTGTTTTTCTTGAAATGTATAAGTTTAGGGGTGTGGTAAATAAATGAAAAACAAATAGTAGATACGTAAATGAAAAAATTATTCACGATTGTAGTAGCTCTGTCGGCTGTATTGGTCGCCCGGGCAGATGAGGGTATGTGGCTGCTGTCCAAGTTGAAGGAGCAGAACATAGAAAAGATGCAGCAACTGGGATTCCGGTTGACGGCAGAGGATATTTATGATGTAAACAAGCCGGGCATAAAGGATGCGATTGTCGGTTTGGGGAATGCCGGTTCGCCTTTCCACCATTTTTGTTCCGGGGAATTGATTTCGCCCCAGGGGCTTTTGTTGACGAACCACCATTGCGGTTTCAGTGCGATACAATCTCATTCGTCCGTCGAGCGCAATTATTTGCGGGACGGATTCTGGGCTTACCGGATGGAGGACGAGCTTGCCAATCCGGGCATTACGGCTTCCATCTTGGAACGCATGGAAGACGTGACGGACCGGGTAAATGCCGTTTTGAACGACAACATGAGCAATGCCGAGCGGAACCGGGTTATCGACAGTATTTCCGCAGTCATCGTGAAGGAGGCAACCAAGGATAACAAGCTCAGCGGACAGGTGCAGGCGATGTTTGAGGGCAACCAGTTCTTTTTGTTTCTGTATATGATTTACAAGGACGTGCGTTTGGTAGGGGCTCCTCCCCAGAGCATGGGTAAATTCGGAGGAGATACGGACAACTGGATGTGGCCGCGCCATACCGCCGACTTTTCCATGTTCCGGATTTATACGGCTCCGGACGGAAGTCCCGCGGAATATGCCAAAGAGAATGTGCCACTGAAACCGAAACATCATTTGCCGGTATCCGCTCAGGGGGTAAAGGACGGGGATTTTGCCATGATTATGGGATTCCCGGGTTCGACGGACCGTTTCACTACCAGCTATGGATTGGAGAATACGATGGACGTTACCAATGACATCCGTTACAAAGTGCGGACGGAGAAATTGGCAGTGATGCGCAAAGGCATGAATCAAGATCCGAAGGTTCGGATTCAATACGCTTCAAAGTATGCGAGCTGTGCCAACTACTGGAAGTATTCTTTCGAGCAGAACAAAGCGCTCAAGCAATTGAAGACGATGGAAAACAAGCAGGCTATCGAACGGGAGTTTACCGACTGGGTGAATGCGGATGCCGGACGGAAAGCCGTTTACGGGGATGTATTGTCCTTGATACGGCAGGGCTATGCCGATATGAAGGCGTATGCGCAGGCAACCGCCTATTTGCATGAGGCTATCCGGGGACCGGAATCCCACGTGTTCGCTTATCGTGCCGGCAGGATGATTGACAAACTTTGCAGCGATGAGACCGATAGCGGGAAAAAGGCTGAGATAAAAGAGGCGTTGCGAAATATGGCAAGCGGCTTTTTCAAGGATTTCAATGCGGAATTAGATGCCGAACTGTATGCGGTGCTGTTCAAGATGTACAACGACAATGTGGCTCCGGAACTGCATCCGGAGATTATCCAGTTTATCAACAAGAAATACAAAGGGGATTATGAGAAGTTTGCCGCTGATTTGAGAAAAACGTCCGTATTTATGGACGAGGCAACGTTTAACGATTTCATCGAGCACCCG
>CAMWQQ010000186.1 GCA_947176455.1 uncultured Odoribacter sp.
AAAAAAATGGCGTCAAATATGCCGATGGTTTCCGCATATTCGTGGGGAATGACGGATATGAGCAGAGACAGGGAGGCGGCAACCAACAGAATCCGGATGACCGGGTCTTTGAATTTTTCCAGGAACAGTTTCCAGAGCGGCATCCGGGGTGGTGGGGTCAAAGTGTTTGCGCCGTGCTTTTGGCGACTTTCCTCCGCCTGTGCGTCCGTTAATCCGGTATCGTGTAGGATTTCCATATGCTCATCAATATCATACCCCAAAATTAGTGAATTTACTTGTAGCGGACAACCCTGAACACCGAGGTTTTACTTTCATCCGGCATAAAACGAAAAGATGGCTGGACGTTTGTGGATATCCGGTTGCTGCGTTTTCCATTCCCGGATGCTCATGGTTTTGATGTATTCGTTTTCCGTGGTGATGTCGCACGCAATGGAAAGGAGGGTGTTCGGATTCAACACTTGAAGCATTTCTTCAAATAATTTCAGGTTTCGGTAGGGAGTCTCAATGAATATCTGGGTGCGTTTTTCAGCGGCGGATTGTCGTTCATAATTTTTCAGTACCCGGTTGCGTTCCTGGCTCTTGACCGGCAGATAGCCGTTGAAGGAAAAATTCTGTCCGTTGAATCCGGAGGCAATCAGCGCCAGCAAGATGGACGACGGACCGACCAGGGGAACCACAGGGTATCGGTGCCGATGCGCCAGGGCGACCAGTTCGGCGCCGGGGTCGGCTATGCCGGGACAACCGGCTTCGGAGATGATGCCCACGTCGTTTTTTTCCAGATAAGCAAGACAAGCTTCGATATCCTGCCTGCCGGAATGTTCATTCAATTCGATGAACGTGAGTTCGTCGAGCGGCAGGTCTTTATCTATTTTTTTCAAATAGCGACGGGTGTTTTTGGGGTTTTCGCTGGCGAACACTTTCAACGACCGGATGCGCGTTGCCACTTCGGAAGGAATGACCCCGGAAATCTCGGTTTCTCCCAGCGTATTGGGCAATAAGAACAATTTTCCCATAAAACTTATCTGTGCGTTATGGCATTAATTTTTCATCCAAAGGTAACATCAATTTCGTAATATTGTTATCTTTGTGAAGACAATTTGAGTTGGTATGAAATTAACGATTTTGGGAAGCGGCACGTCGCAGGGAATACCGGTCATCGCCTGCAATTGTCCGGTTTGCCGTTCCACGGATACGCATGACAAGCGCCTGCGGTCGTCCGCCATGCTGGAGATTGGCGGGAAAAAGCTGGTTATCGACGCCGGACCGGATTTCAGGTACCAGATGCTGAGAAGCGGCGTGACGGATATCCGTGCTATCTTGTTGACCCATGCCCACAAGGACCACATCGGCGGACTGGACGATGTCAGGGCGTTCAACTGGGTGAAGCAGGGAAGCGTGGAGGTGTACGGCAACGAGGAAACCCGGGAAGGGGTTTACAAGGACTTTTCCTATGCCTTTGCGGATTTCCGTTATCCCGGTGTTCCTGAAATCGATTATCATGTGCTGGACGGATCTCCTTTTTACATCGATGACATACGGGTCGTTCCTGTCCCTGTACTGCATTACAAGATGCCCGTGCTGGGCTTCCGGATAGGTAATTTCGCCTACGTCACGGATGCCAAAACCATACCGGAGTCTTCCCTGGAGTTGTTGAAGGGAGTGGAATACCTGGTCATCAATGCCCTTCGCAAGGAAAATCACTTGTCGCATTTCAATTTGGAGGAAGCGCTTGGAATCATCGGGCAACTGGCACCCCGACAGGCTTATCTGACCCACATCGGGCATCAAATGGGATTTGCCTCGGAAGTGGCGAAAGAGCTACCGGAAAACGTAAAACTGGCTTACGATACCTTTACGACGGAGATACCGGAAGGTTAAAAAAGAAAGCAGAATTTCTTTATGGATTGTTGGAATTTATTATATTTGTATGTTTTTTGCGAAACAAACGGGAGGGAAGTTTCTTCTCTCACATTGCAGTGGTAAACAGTAATTTAATAATAGATGGAAAATAGCGGAGAAAAAATTATTAAAATCAATATTGAGGAGGAAATGAAATCGTCCTACATTGATTATTCAATGTCGGTGATTGTTTCCCGGGCTTTGCCGGATGTGCGTGACGGTTTGAAGCCGGTTCACAGGCGTGTGTTGTACGGAATGAACGAGTTGGGACTGACTTCCGGAAAACCTTTCAAGAAATCAGCCAGAATTGTGGGAGAGGTGCTGGGTAAGTATCATCCCCACGGTGACAGTTCCGTATATATGGCGATGGTTCGTATGGCACAGGATTGGTCTTTGCGCTATCCTTTGGTGGACGGGCAGGGTAACTTCGGTTCTGTCGACGGTGACAGTCCGGCCGCCATGCGTTACACCGAGGCGCGTATGGCTAAGATTACTGAGGACATGCTGGTGGATATCGACAAGGATACCGTCGATATGCTGGATAACTTCGACGGTTCGTTGAAAGAACCCAGCGTACTGCCGACCCGGATACCTTATTTATTGGTAAACGGGGCACAGGGTATCGCCGTCGGTATGGCAACCAATATGGCACCTCACAATATCGGGGATACCGTCGATGCGATTTGCGCATATATCGACAACAACGACGTCGACATCGAGGAACTGATTAAATTGATTAAGGCTCCCGATTTCCCGACCGGAGGAACGATTTACGGATACGGCGGCGTGCGGGATGCTTATTTGACCGGTAGGGGACGTATCGTGATTCGTTCCAAGACCTCCATTGAGGTGATGCCCAACGGTCGCGAGAAAATCATCGTGCATGAGATTCCTTATATGGTGAACAAGGCGGAGTTGATTTCACGCATTGCCGATTTGATTAACGAGAAAAAAATTGAGGGCATTTCCAATATCAACGACGAATCGGACCGGGAGGGTATGCGTATCGTCATCGATATCAAGAAAGATGCCATTTCCAATGTGGTTCTCAATACGTTGCTGAAGCATACCGCCCTGCAATCTTCTTTCGGCGTGAACAACGTTGCTTTGGTGCACGGGCGTCCCAAGTTGCTCAATCTCAAGGACGTTATCCGTTATTTCGTAGAGCATCGGCATGATGTCGTTATCCGTCGCACACAGTTTGAATTGCGTAAAGCGGAGGAGAGGGCACATATCTTGGAAGGCTTGATTATCGCTTCCGACCACATCGACGAGGTTATCCGGCTAATACGGGCTTCCAAGAACCCGGCAGAAGCGCAGGAGGCGTTGATGGCACGTTTCAGCTTGACGGACAAGCAGGCTGCCGCCATCGTTGCCATGCGTCTGGGACAATTGACGGGACTGGAGCAGGAGAAACTGAGAGCGGAATATGATGAAATCGAGAAATTAATCGCTCATTTGAACGATGTGCTGGCACGTGTCGAATTGAGAATGGAGATTATCAAGAATGAATTGCTGGCTGTCAAGGCGCAGTATGGAGACGAGCGCAAAACGGATATCGTGTACGCTTCTGAAGAATTCAATCCGGAAGATTTCTACGCCGATGAAGAAATGGTGATTACGATTTCGCACATGGGCTACATCAAACGTACTCCTTTGTCGGAATATAAGGTACAGAATCGGGGAGGTGTCGGTTCCAAGGGTTCGGCAACCCGGGACGAGGATTTCCTGGAACACATGATTATGGCCACGATGCACAATACCATGCTTTTCTTTACGGAGAAAGGAAAATGCTTCTGGCTGAAAGTGTATGACATTCCGGAAGGCACCAAGCAGTCCAAAGGCAGGGCAATACAAAACCTGCTGAACATCGAACCGGACGACAAAGTCAAGGCTTATATCAATCTGCTTTCATTGAAAGACAACGATTATATAAATAGCAACTATATTGTTCTGTGTACCAAGAAAGGTATCATCAAAAAGACGACTTTGGAGGCTTATTCCCGTCCTCGCCAAAACGGCGTGAACGCCATTACCATCAAGGAAGGCGACCAGTTGCTGGAGGCGAAGCTGACCAACGGCGAATGCGACATCATGCTGGCTGTCAAGTCCGGCAAGGCCATTCGTTTCCCGGAAAGCAAGGTTCGTCCGATGGGACGTACCGCATCGGGCGTGCGTGGCATCTGGATGGAAGAGGGGGATGAAGCGATCGGCATGGTGTGCGTGAACCCTGAAAACGCCAATATTTTGGTGGTATCGGAAAACGGCTTTGGAAAGCGTTCTGCAATCGAGGATTACCGCATCACGAACCGGGGCGGCAAGGGAGTCAAGACCATCAATATGACGGACAAGACCGGAAATCTGATTGCCTTG
>CAMWQQ010000187.1 GCA_947176455.1 uncultured Odoribacter sp.
CTCTGTATCGGTTCAAGGGAAGCCCAGCCTCCGTTCATTTGATCCGGACGCAAATTGGTATAACGCAAAAGATCTGCATAATCTTCATTCCCACTCATGTATTGGCGGGTCAGAATATATTCTGGATTGGAAGGAGAAGCGTTTTCTGTGGCCCAAATTCCTTCATAACTGAATATACCCTTGGTAAACTTATCTTTGTCTATTCCCAAATCGTCAAAATCTATATACTGTTCTAGTTCGTCCGCTTCTTTTTGCTGTGCATCGTTCAAAGAAGAAACTTTGAACAGGTCAAATCCACCATCTTTCATGATTTCACGTGAAGCGGCTTCAGCCGTTGCGTAATCTCCCCAGTACAGAGCTGCTCTCGCTTTCAGCGCCAGAGCAGCCCAACGGGTGATACGTCCTTGTTCATTCAAATAACCGCCACTGTAACTGGGAGGTAGAATCTTGCTAATCTCCGTTAATTCATCCATGATGAATTTTCTGACAGCCTCTTCGCTGTCGCGTGGCAAGTTCGGAGCATCATACGGCAGGACTTCAGTAATAATGGTTGCTTTCCCGAAAAACAAGTTCAACCACAAATATCCGTTTGCCCTCATAAAACGGGCTTCGGCTTTCATCCGTTCTTTTAAATCCGGATCCATTTCACAGGTTTCTACATTTTCTAAAAATACGTTAAAAGAACGAATATCCGTATATCCGTAACCATAATCTGAAGAAGGATTCATTGCTGCCAGTTGCAATGTCTGTCCACTGCTCTCATGTGCATGGTGATTGAAAGCATTGTCTACATAAGCATCCTGATAAGCATCGCATCCTGGCATGTAGGCATAGCAAGCGTTCAAGCCGTACCAGGCATCTTTTTCCGTTTTCCAAAATGTATTCGGACTGATGGAAGCAGGAGGGGTCACGTCCATGTCCACACAACCGGCCATTGCTACTGCACAGGCACTTCCCATGAACAGAGCTTTTATATTTGATATTATCTTTTTCATAATCTACACTTCTATTTATTAAAATGATACATTTACCCCGAAAGCAAAGGTTCTAATACCCAGTGCACCTATACCACGACCGGATGTTGCTTCCGGATCGAAGTCCTTCATGCGTTTGTCGGCACGAATTGTAAACGGATTTTCAGCCGTAAAGAAAATTTTGGCACTGTCCAGGAAGCAATGATTCATCCAGGCTTTCGGGAAGGAGTAGCCCAAGGTGATGTTTTTAACACGGAAATAGTCTGCATCAAAAAGCCAGAAATCCGAGAACTGCTGATTGTAGTTTTGGTGAGAATTTCCTTTCAGATAAATACGGGGATACATGGCATTGGAATTCGGATTGGCTTCCGTCCAACGATTCAGATGCCATTTACGGGGACTGGCATCCTCAAAGAATGCCCAAGCCTGCTCTTCGGAAAATTTCACTTTCGTTCCGGTAACTCCCTGTCCGAACACGCTTAATTCAATACCTTTGTACTGTACGTTAAGATTCACTCCATACGTAATATCAGGTACGTCGCAACCGATGAATGTACGGTCGTCTCCATCTAATTTACCGTCCTTCTTTACATCCACAAATTTAACATCACCTGCCTGTGGAGTTATTCCATTAGTGATGTAATTACCGTTGTCGATGTCTTCTTGAGTCAATAAACCGTCTGTCTTGTATCCATAGAAAGTTCCAATAGGCTGTCCAACAGTTTTAATCCATGGAGATTCAATCATCGGATCGGAAGTTCCTAAATCTTTTACCTTGTTCCAGTTTTTAGACATATTGAAGCCTACGGAGTAAGAAACACTCCCTACCTTGTTTTGATGGTTGAGAGCAAATTCGATACCTTTATTCTCCACTTTACCTAAATTCTGTGAAGGCTTATTGTTGCTGGGAATTCCCACTTCTACTGGCACATTGTATCCCAACAGAATGTCTGTTGTATTCTTGACGTACCAGTCGGCAATCAGGTTCAGTTTGCCATCGAAAATGTCGAAATCGACACCAATATCGGTAATGGTTACTGTTTCCCATGACAATGTTTTGTTAGCCGGTTTGTTTTCAACCATGCCATTTACAATCACATCTTCAAAATTGTAGTTGTTTCCCATACCATAGGTCGGCAGGTAATCGTAATCTCCCACGTTGTTGATATTACCCAATTGTCCCCAAGATGCTCTCAGCTTTAAATTACTTATCCACTGCACATCTTTCATGAAGTTTTCCTGGTTGATTCTCCATCCTGCAGAGAATGAGGGGAAGATACCCCAGCGTGCGTCCTTATGGAAACGGGAGGAAGCATCAGCACGCAGGTTGGCTTCAAACAAATATTTGCCGAAAAGAGAATAATTTACACGTCCGAAATAAGACAGCATCTTATTTTCGGTAGATCCTCCCTCTGCATAAGTGTCTGTATCGGCATCTGAACCTCCGTTCATATCTACCATATTGTTGTCGGGGAAACCTTTGCGCCAGGAATAACTCTTGTTCCATTTGTAATGTTCATAAGAAACACCCGCCAATACACTCACGTCATGGTTGTCATCGTTCCAATTGTATTTAGCTAACCCGTTGTATAACAAACGGCTGTTCGTCTGCCAATCGTATTCCATTTTATTTTCTTCCCGTCCGCTACCTCTTATTTCCGATCCTGTCAAGAAACTGCTTACGTTATCCCAGGATGCCGTATAGGATTTATTGCGGTAATCCCAGCCTTTGTACACAAATTGTCCGGTCACTACCAAACCTTTCACCGGTTTGATATCAAAGCCCAAATCAATGATGGAATTTTTGCGATGTTGTTCCTGCCAGTCACCACCTTCCAAGTTCCGTAACGGGTTCTTTTTGATGTATTCGGCAGGAGCTTGTGAGCCTCCGATAACGGTACCCCAACTTCCGTCGGATTGTTTGGCGGCATAGGTGACCGGAATGGTCAAACAAGTCATCAAAGCAGGAGCTCCGTCACGATTATATTGCCTGTAAATGTATTTCACATCGGTATTTAACGTTAACCAGGGTTTCACATCGGCGCTGATATTACCCGACAAGTTGAAACGGTCGCTATGAGCACCCGGAGTCAGATTTTCATCATACACATAACCCATTCCCACAAAATACCGGATATTGTCACTCCCTCCTCGGAAATTTAACTGGTGCTGTGTTGTGATAGCCATGTCGTCCAACACCAAATCATACCATTTGGTATTCGGGTACAGATCCCGGTCGGAACCGTCTTTGAATTTCTGAATCTGCTCCTGTGTATAACGAGGCTGGTTAGCCGGATTGTCATTGTAAATAGCTTCGTTATATAATTCGGCATATTGCCACGAATCAACCACTTTTGGTCTATACGTATCTACTTTAAAACCCATATAGCCGTTATAGGTGATTTTCATATCTCCTTTTTTGCCACCTTTGGTTTTCACTAATACGACGCCGTAAGCAGCACGTGATCCATAAATAGCCGAAGATGCTGCATCTTTTAGAAACGAAATGCTTTCAATGGTAGAGGGGTCTAAGCTAGAAAAGAACTCTGCGTCAGCAATCGCCCCGTCAATCACATACAAAGGGGAAGAGGTTCCCAAGTTGCCACGACCACGGAAATTAATCGTTGCATCGGAACCTGGGCGTGAAATAATCGTGACTCCGGGAACTGTTCCCTGAACGGCTTTTAGAACGTCTGTATTGACACGATCTTTCAGTTCTTCCTGTCCTACGGCTGCAATAGAACCGGTCAGGTTCACTTTCTTTTGTGTACCGTAACCTACCACTACTACTTCCTCTAATGTTTGGTTATCCGCTTTCAACACAATGGTAAGAGGGGTGCCAGTCCATACCACCTCCTGCGTTTCATAACCGATAAAGGAAACGATGATTGTGCTTCCTACTGGTACATTGTCTAGCGTGAAGTCGCCGTCAATGCCGGTCGCGGTTCCGGTGATACCGACATTGCCTGTACTTTTTTTCACTACCACAGACGCGCCGACAATGGTTTCTCCTGTCGCATCTTTTACTACGCCCGTACAAGCGCCTTCCTTCTGTTCGGCAAAGGTACTTGACGTCCTCTTTTCTGCGAATGCGTAGTTTCCCACACATAAGAAAGAGAACAATAGCATTGCTACTAACCTTAAGTGTTTTGTCATAACTAAAATGTTTAGAATTAAGTGTTTATTAAACAGTTTCTAAATACGTTCAAACGAAAACGTTTTTGTCTTATGCTACACCCAAAAAAAACGTCCGTTTTTATTAGTTAAAAGTTTATAAGGCTCATAAAGTTTGTA
>CAMWQQ010000188.1 GCA_947176455.1 uncultured Odoribacter sp.
CATCTGGAACACGAATTGCGAAAACCTTTGCTTGTACTCACCAGTCTGGCTCACGACAAGATGCTGAAAGACAAGTCGGACAAGGATGGCATTTGGAAATTGATGCACGCTCGGTTGGCAAAGATAGCCGATGTGACGCAGATGATGCTTTTTGCCTTGAAAAAGGATACATTGAAAATAGAGCGAATGCCATTGGATATCCGGCAGGAATTGGAAATGACCGTGGGCATGTTCCGTGCATTGAAGCAATATGTCGAAATAAATTATCAAATAGAGGAAGGCATCGACAAACCAATTCTGGATAATGTTTATTTTGGTTGCGTGTTAGCCAATCTGATTGACAATGGCATAAAATACAACACCCGCACAAAGCCGGAAATTCACGTGCATTTCGGGAAAGATGCCCAAAACTGGATATTGCGGGTGGAAGACAACGGCATCGGTATTCCCGAAAAAGAACAGAAACGCATATTCGGTCAATTCTATCGCATCGAAGACAAACGGATGTTTACCAAAACCGGATTCGGGTTGGGCTTGACTTTCGTCAAGAAAGTGGTGGATGCCTACGGCGGACAAATAGCCATAAACAGCCGTCCGGAAGAGGGTACAACATTTATCATCACCCTACCGCAGGAAACCTGATGATTGCAGGCATGTCCTTGCCCCCTCTTTATAATAATCCGGTCATATATGCGGGCAGACAAAAAACATCCTTATCTTTTCGCAAATCTTTGGTGTACAGCAGATACCTATTAAGGATTCTCGCTGAAAACTTTTCCTGAAATTTGTCAAGGGATTTGTGGGAATTGTATCCGGAAGACTTCACTTCGATAGGGCATATTTTGTCTTTACGCGAAAGCAGGAAATCAATCTCGTAATTACGAACAGTCTGGGTTTCTTCCTCATCCTTCTGTATTTCCTCCTTAAACGTGTAATAAAACAGTTCATTGCCCGCACTCTTCAGCATCTGGGCTACTGCATTCTCATATACATATCCCAAATCCGCACTGAGTTTGTCGGAAAGAAGTTTACGATATATCACATTCTCCGTATAGTCACGGTCCATAAAAGCAAGCGTAACAAACAACCCCGTATCGGCAAGAAACATCTTGAAATAATCGTGGTCGGCATGAAGGGAAAAACCGACACTCGGATCATTGGCGTGATAAGCAAAATTTACCGTCATGGAATCCGACATATCCATCAACAACTCGCTAATCCGAGCAGCCGTAGCATTCTCAATCACGCTCCCCACCTGATAACGCGTCGCGTTGCGGGCGAGTTCTGCCGGAATCGAAGTAAACAACCGTGAAATACGTCCTGTCGAATCGATTTTACGGAAATCGTCAATGTAAAGCTCAAGAATGTTTCGTTTTACCGTATCTATGGTTGAAAAATCATTCGATTCGAGGTAGGCATTTACCACCTGCGGCATACCACCGACCAGCATATACAAACGGAAATTGCGCATCAAGTCACGATTGACGGCATCTCCCAACGTTTGGAAATTTTGGTATGAGTACTTTATCAACTCACAAGTCTGAGTCTTATCAATCGCCCACAAAAATTCTTCGTAATCCAGCGGATACATCGCAATGCGTGTTTCTTCGCTCGGAATCACGATGCCTTTCACGTTTTTTTTAATGGAAAGAAGCGAACCGGTTTCTATATAGTCATAGCGACGGTCTTTTACTAGGTGCTTGATTGCCTGCCGGGCAGGAGGAAACAATTGCACTTCATCAAAAACGATTACCGACTTTCGTTCATGCAGTGACACGTTGAACAATGATTGAAGCCCCAAAAAGAAGTAATTCAAATCTGAAATATGGGAAAACAACTCTTTGACCGCAGTATCCGCTATCGAAAAATCGATGACAATGCAGGAAGCATATTCCCGGCGGGCAAACTCCTCGACAATGGTCGATTTTCCGATTCGACGCGCTCCCTTTATTAGAAGCGCTGTCCGACCGTCACTTTCCTCCTTCCAACGGAGCATCCTTTCATAGACTTTACGCTTGAATACTTTTTCAGGCATACCTAATCGCTTTTATTTTGCGCAAAAATAGGCTTTTTGTCGGAATATGGAAAATGTTTTTGGCGTTTTTTGTCGGAATATGGAAAATGTTTTAGGCGCTTTTTGTCGAAATATGGAAAATGTTTTCGTCGTTTTTTGTCGGAAAACGGAAAATGTTTGCCTCAAATGACTCCGGATTTTTGGAGTTGACCTAAAATTCACTGGTGAAATTACGATGTTTTTCCGTATTCCACTTTTTTATAGTATCTTTCGCCCGCAAAAAATAAGGTATTTATTGGAAGTTTCATGATTGAGAAAAGAATAAGCATCGGGAATATAGATCCTGTTGATTTTTATGGAGTTAACAACTCCAAATTCAATCTGTTGAAAGCCTACTTTCCCAAATTGAAAATCACCGCCCGCGGAGATGAACTCATCCTTCAGGGAGAAATCAACGACATCGAACTCCTGAGCAACAAAGTCAATGCCTTATTGGAACATTATCACCGGTATAATATGCTCACGGTTGCCAACCTGAAACGGATTATATTGGAAGACAATGTCATCGCGGACCCGGAAGACGCGGAATCCGTCATCCTGTTCGGAAACGCCGGGAAAGCCATACGCGCCCGCACTCCCAACCAGCAGAAACTGGTAGAACTGGCAAAAAACAACGACCTGCTGTTCGCCATCGGACCGGCAGGCTCCGGAAAAACCTATACGGCGATAGCCTTGGCGGTAAAAGCCTTGCGTAACCGCGAAATCAAGCGAATCGTACTGAGCCGTCCCGCCGTGGAAGCCGGAGAAAGCCTCGGTTTCCTGCCCGGAGACATGAAAGAAAAGGTGGACCCTTATCTGCAACCCCTTTACGACGCGCTTTCCGATATGATTCCTCCCAAAAAGCTGGAAGAGTATTTGGAATCGGAGGTCATCCAGATTGCTCCCCTCGCCTACATGCGGGGACGCACCCTGAACGACTCTTTTGTCATCCTGGACGAGGCGCAGAACACGACCCGCAACCAATTGAAAATGTTCCTGACCCGCATGGGAGTCAGCGCCAAGTTCGTCATCACCGGCGACATGAGCCAGATTGACCTCCCCAAACGCTCGGAATCCGGATTGATACACGCCTTTGAAATCCTGAAAGACATAAAAGGCATCGCCTTTGTGGAATTCGACTCGCAAGACATCGTCCGCCACAAATTGGTGAAAGAGATTGTCAAGGCGTACAACCAAGAAGAAAAAAGAACAGATTAAAACATAGAACATTAAACATTACAGCATGAACGCTATTGTAAAAACAGACTTCCATTTCCCGGGACAGAAAAGTGTGTACAAAGGGAAAGTACGTGATGTGTACGACATCAATGACGAATACCTGGTCATGGTCGTTTCCGACCGCATTTCAGCCTTTGACGTCGTTCTGCCCGAAGGCATTCCCTACAAAGGACAGGTGTTGAATCAAATCGCCTCGAAATTCCTCGACGCGACATCGGACATCGTTCCCAACTGGAAAATCGCAACGCCGGACCCCATGGTGACTGTTGGACACAAATGCGAGCCTTTCAAAGTCGAAATGGTCATCCGGGGATACCTCACCGGCAGCTCCTGGCGGGCATACAAATCCGGTGAACGCACCCTTTGCGGTCTGCCCTTGCCCGAAGGCATGAAAGAGAACCAGAAATTCGCATCTCCGCTGATTACCCCGACCACCAAGGCGGACGAGGGACACGACGAGAACATCTCCAAAGAGGAAATCATCGCCCAGGGACTGGTCAGCCGGGAAGATTACGAATTAATGGAAAAATACACCTATGCGCTTTTCCAGCGCGGTACGGAAATGGCTGCGGAAAAAGGATTGATTCTGGTGGATACCAAATACGAATTCGGCAAAAAGAACGGCAAAATCTACCTCATCGATGAAATCCACACGCCCGACTCTTCCCGCTATTTCTATGCGGAAGGCTACGAGGAACGCTTTGCCAAGGGAGAAAAACAAAAGCAACTGTCCAAAGAATTTGTCCGCGAATGGCTGATGGACAACGGTTTCCAAGGGCAAGCCGGACAAAAGGTTCCGGAAATGACGCCTCAGGTCGTTGCCGGCATTACCGACAGGTATGTCGAACTCTACGAGAACATCACCGGACAAAAATTTGAAAAAGCGGAAAACAGCAACGTGCAGAAACGGATTGAAGACAACGTGAACGCCTTTCTGAAAACGCTGTAATCATCATACCAAAACAGGAATCTC
>CAMWQQ010000189.1 GCA_947176455.1 uncultured Odoribacter sp.
GAAAGGCTGTGCAAGTTCGAGTCTTGTCCTGGGCACTGTAAAAGCGATTGAATGAAGTGAAGGTCACGGAGTGGGTCGCTTTTTTTATTTTCCGTGAGCGAATTATAGCCAAAATCCGAATGTTCCGCACGACTTTTGCCTGCAAATGTTCATAGACGGTATGTGGTATTTGAAAGAAATCTACTCTTCTTCGTAGTAATATGAGTAGTCGATACCTTTCATGAACATCTCGCGGTCGTTGATTTTGTCGGTCAGTGCGCCTTTCAACAGAGCTTTTATGTGTGATGAATCCACAACGCTTTCGCGCATTGCTGCCAGGTACTCATTCTTATCAATTTGACTCCAGTCTACACAACGTTTTAATGAACGCCTGAGCATTAGGTCAAGCCATATGCGTGTACTGCGACCGTTACCTTCCATAAACGGATGCACCACATTCATTTCAACATACTTGTCAGTAATTTCATCAAGCGTGGTTTCTGGCATTCGCTCAATGGTTGGGATGACGGTGGGAAAATGAAGGCAGTTGGCAAATGTAAATCCACCTTTTGAGATATTCTTGTTTCTTATTTTTCCGGCAAATTCATATAGACCACCAAATAGATAGGCATGTATCTGTTGTAGGCATTTGATGCTTCCCGGTTCAAGAGAGTCTAGCAGTCCACTCTCAAAAAGCGTGTATGCTTTTTTGCGACTTTGTCCGTCAATGGTGTTGTCGCTGTAAGTGAACCAGTCAAGAAACTTACTCGCCCGATTGTTGGGATAATGCTTGGCGAGAAGTGTGATGCCTTCGCTATTGAGTACATCGGCCTCGCGTTGTTTTCCGTCAGGAGCCTCGAATTTGAACCCGTGAGTGGGACTCACGAGTTGAACACTCTCCTGCCCCAACTTGCGTTTAAGCCAACGCCAATAGTTGCCGGCTTTTGTATAGTCCGGCTCATCATTGATAGCGCGCACAACGTCGGTAGCCGAAAACCACCAACAGTTGTTCTCGTCATCCCAAACCGCCCTCACCTCGCGATCATTGAAAAACCTTATAGACCTTTTGCCCATTCTTTTGTTATCTTCTTGTGAGATGGTCTAGTGATTCCATCATGTAAAGGTAATGATAATTTGGGACTTATCAAAAATATCTTCGTTTATAGTAGCTCATTGATTGATAAAAAAGAAACCGGCCGGAAGGTAACTTCCGACCGGTCTTTGAGAAAGTGTGTATTAAAGTTTCGGACCGGCGCAAACCAGTGCTTTGCCGGCTTCGTTGCCTTCAAATTTCTTGAAGTTCTTGATAAAGCGTTCTGCCAAATCCTTCGCTTTGGTATCCCATTCGCTTGCCTGTGCGTAAGTGTCGCGCGGGTCAAGAATTTTCGGGTCTACGCCCGGCAGGGCGGTCGGAACCACGAAATTGAAGAACGGGATGGTTTTGGTCGGAGCCTTGTCGATGGAACCGTCCAGAATGGCATCGATGATACCGCGGGTATCTTTGATGGAGATACGTTTACCGGTTCCGTTCCATCCGGTGTTCACCAAGTAGGCTTTGGCGCCTGATTTCTCCATTTTCTTCACCAGTTCCTCTGCGTATTTGGTCGGATGCAGTGACAAGAAAGCGGCTCCGAAGCAAGCGGAGAAAGTCGGGGTCGGTTCGGTGATGCCACGCTCCGTTCCTGCCAATTTAGCGGTAAAGCCTGACAAGAAATAGTATTTGGTCTGTTCTGCGTTCAGGATGGATACCGGAGGCAGTACGCCGAATGCGTCAGCTGACAAGAAGATCACCTGCTGTGCGGCCGGACCTTTGGATACCGGTTTAACGATATTGTTGATGTGATAAATCGGGTAGGATACACGGGTGTTTTCCGTTACCGACTTGTCGGCGAAGTCGATTTTGCCGTTTGCGTCAACCGTAACATTTTCCAACAAAGCGTCGCGCTTGATGGCGTTGTAAATGTCCGGTTCGCTGTCCTTGTCCAGGTTGATGACTTTGGCGTAGCATCCGCCTTCGTAGTTGAATACGCCTTCGTCGTCCCAGCCGTGCTCGTCGTCCCCGATTAACAGACGTTTCGGGTCGGTGGACAGAGTGGTTTTTCCAGTTCCGGACAATCCGAAGAAAATAGCGGTGTTTTTGCCGTTCAGGTCGGTGTTTGCGGAACAGTGCATGGAAGCGATGCCACGCAAGGGATTCAGGTAGTTCATGATAGAGAAGATACCCTTCTTCATTTCTCCGCCGTACCAGGTGTTCAGGATAACCTGTTCTTTGGTTTTCAAGTTGAACACGGTTGCTGTTTCTGAGTTCAGCCCCAGTTCCTTGTAATTGTCTACTTTTGCCTTGGCGGCGTTGAATGAAACGAAATCCGGTTCGCCGTAGTTTGCCAGTTCTTCCTCTGTCGGGCGGATGAACATGTTCTTTACGAAGTGTGCCTGCCAGGCAACTTCCATGATGAAACGCACTTTCAGGCGAGTTCCTTCGTTGGCTCCGCAGAACGTATCAACCACATACAGCTTTTTGCCGGACAATTCTTTTACGGCTTTTGCTTTCAGGTCAGCCCACGCTTCTTCAGAGCAGGGTTTGTTGTCGTTCTTGTATTCTTCGGAAGTCCACCAAACGCTGTTTTCGCTGGCTTCATTTTTTACGAAAAATTTATCTTTGGGAGAACGTCCGGTGTAAATACCGGTCATCACATTGATTGCGTTCAATTCGGTCATCTGGCCTTTTTCGTATCCTGTCAGGGAAGAATCGGTTTCAGCCTTAAATAACTCTTCGTAAGAGGGATTGTGCAGAATCTCTTTTACGTTCGTGATACCATACTTGCTTAAATCTAACTTTGACATAGTAGTAAATTTATATTCAACAGTTCATTAATACTTTTTTTCCGTAATAGCTTTTGCAAAAATAAAAAAGTTTTCTCATTAAACGCTTTTTCCCGGGGAATTAAACCATGGCTTTAACATTTATTAAAGATTAAGACGATAACGATTTGCCAGCAGTTGGACGTATTTGTCTTTAAATTCGCATTGGAGGGCAGAATCGAACAATTCTTTTTGTTTTGCGCAGGCGTTTTTGTTTAAAATAAGGTACTTGGCCAAGGCGCTCAGTGCCGCGGTTACTTGGTAGGGATTTTCCGACTTGAGCCAGTCGGCAGACAATTCAAGCAGTTGCGGATGGCTTTGCAGGTAGAGGGAACCAAAATATTCCGCTATTTCAAAATTCAGGCAATAGGCGAGCAATTGCGTAATTTTTTCTTTATTTGTCTCTTTGGGGAGTAGCAGGCACGCCACGATTTGTTCTTCCCGTTGCCGGGTATCCCATAACAAGAGTGCCAGGGATTCATCGGGGGCGTATTTGCTTGCCAGTTGTTTTAAGGATACGAAACTGGCTCCGATTTGGCGGGCGGTGTTCGCTCCGATTGTTTTCAGGCTGTCGATGGTGCCTCCGCTTTGCAGTCGCCAGATGCGTCTGCGGATTTCCTGGAAGGAGGTTTCGAGGTTTTTGTCTACGATTTTGAAATCCATGCCGAATGTAACGTGAATCCTGTTGTTTTTCGTGTTTTTCAACCCTTTCGGGAAGTGTCTGCAAAACTAATAAATGTTTTTTGCATTGCCGTTTTTTTTCCTTATTATTGCCGTTTCAAAATTAAATATTAGTAAATAGCAATTAATCGTTTTTTATTGTTTGTGTTTTTGTGGAGTGTTGCCGGAACGGTGTGCGGTCAGAAAGCCAATTTCCGGCAAGCGGAAAAATTCAGGAAAGCAGATTCCGAAGTGGGAAGCTTGAATGTGACTCCTCATTTTTTGAAAGGTAGCGATAAATTCTGGTACAGTTACAAGACGGGCGAGGGGACTTGCTGGTATTTCGTGGATCCGGGGCGTGGTACGAAACGTTTGCTGTTTGACAATGTCCGTATCGCGAAGGAATTGACTCGCATCACCTATAAGCCTTATTCAGCCAAAGCGTTGCCGATACGGGACATTGAGTTTGAAAAGGACCAGCAGACGGTGAAATTCAAGGTGGGCGAGTTTAATTATACATATCATACGGAAACCGGTGTCCTGTCGCAACAGGATTCGATAAAGTCCCAAAAGAAAGACAACAAGTGGGCGACTTTTTCTCCGGACAGCAGTTATATGGTTTTTGCCCGGAATCACAATTTGTATCTGATGAAGGCGGGCGACAAGGATTCGGTAGAGATTCAGTTGACGACGGACGGAGAACCTTTTTATTCTTATGCCCGGCACGAACGGGACACCAGCAACAAGAGAACTGGGGCAAG
>CAMWQQ010000190.1 GCA_947176455.1 uncultured Odoribacter sp.
TCCTTGTCCCCGGCTGACGTGGAGATAGCGGTTGCCTTCCCGGTACAGACCGTCATATTCCGGGTAGAGGTATTGCGCTGGACTCCATTCCTTTTTTCCGATTTTTATGCCCATTTGCATGGCGTGGGTGTGACCTGACAAGGTCAATTGTACGGGATGCTCCAAAACCTCTGCCCGCCAGTGTGAGGGGTCGTGTGATAGCAGAATAACGGCTGATTGTTCGGGAATGGTATACAACGCATCTTTCAGTTTCCCGTAGCGAGGGAATGGTGGTTTGCCCCAGTTTTCAACACCTGCCAGCCACAAGGTATCTTTTTGCAGGGAGATGGGAACGCAGGTGTTGTCCAGCATACGGAATCCCATTTTGTCCATGTTTTCATAAAAACGTTTCAGGTTGTCTGTTTTTGCCTCCGGAGTGTCCCAGCGGGTATAGTCTCCATAGTCATGGTTGCCCGTCACGGCAAATTTCCCGTATTTCGCTTTCAACGCCTTGAAATCGTCTATCCAGGGAAGCATTTCATTTGCGAAATTGTTGACCATATCCCCGGTAAAGACAATTAGGTCGGGATGGAGGGCGTTCACTTCCTTGACCAGTCGCTCGATGCCCGGATAGCTTTCCCCGTAGCTACCAAGGTGGATGTCAGCCAGTTGAACGATGGTGAAATCCTGGAAAGCGGAGGGCAGGTGTTCTATCGGTACGGTTATTTTTTCAATCTTGTAGTTGTATCGTCCCCAGGAAAGGCTGTAAAATAAAAGCAGAAACAGGCACACCGCCAGGGTAGAGGCGATTTTCCGGAGATTCTCCGCAATTCGCTTGTTCCATTTTCGGACAATCATCCCGATACCATTCAGGAGGACAAAGAGGAGTTTCGGGGTGTAGAACAATATGAGAATGCCCATTAGCTTTTCAATCCAGAAATAACCTTCCGGACCTTTCAACCGGGGGACGAGGATTTGAAACAATGCCAATGCCAGGATAAAGAACAGGTATTGGAAAAGGTAGGCAATGGTTTGCCATTTTTTCTTTAAAAGGTGTCTAAGTTGAATCCAAAGGATGCCGTCGGTGGAACTTAGGAACAATGCGCCTATTGCAAATATCAGAAAGCTGCTTCTCATAATGCCTGTTGATATGATTCCCTGCAGCGGGGTGCGCCGCAGGGGTAATGTAAAGTCCGGTATGTTCATACCGGTGTTGCCTGATGAAAGGTTGCAGTTATTTCAAAAAGAATTCAGTCGAACCGATAATTTCGTTGTCGTTGAATAATTCTGCCGTATATTTTCCTGACGTCAGACTACCGTCGTTGGGCCAATAGATGGCTACTTCCAACCGTTCTCCCTCGTAGGTGATTTCCCGTTTGGCAGAGTAGGTCAGGGAAACATTCTGGTATTTGAAAAAGGACCTTTCGCTGAAGGCGATGACTTTGTCGTCCGGTCGTTTCAGTCGCAGATAAATCATCCTTTCTCCTCTTTTGGCGGTGATGTTCTTGGTGATGACAAATTCCGCCTTGAGGTTGAAACATTTCTTCCAATTGGTTTCCTTGTCTTTTTTGTTGACCGGATACACGATAAAATTTTCCGTTTTCAAGGCGCTTGCCCGGGCAATGACCTCTTTCATGTCTTTTTGCTGGCTTTCCAGTCGTTTATTCCGTTCCCGAACCCATGTCATTTGTTTCCGTACTTCCGTATTTTCCTTTGCCAATTTCTGGTTGAGCTGATTCAATGAATCAATCTGTACGACGTAACTACGTAAAACGGTCTTTAAAGTTCCGATTTCCTTTTTGTAGCGATTGATTTCCGCATAGGAATTGTCCCGGAATTTTTTCATCTTGTCCAGCAGGGTGGCTATCTTTTCCTGTTCCATCAACAGTCTTTCATTTAACGTGTCATTGTTGCTTTTCAGTTCATCGTAATGGTGGCTCAAGTCTGCCAATTCCTGCTCCAGTTCCGTTTTTTCCTGATGAATGGCTGCAATATGCTCTTTGTTTTCTGCTCTTTCCAGCATGAAAAAAACAAACAAGGCGATGAGTATGACTGATAAGGCGATGATGACAATAGCCAGTATTTTATCTTTCTTGTCCTGGATAAATGTGTTTTCTGTGACGGTGTTTTCTGTAGTGGTTTCTTCCATGGTTTTAATATGTTTTTATGGTTTTTGCGTTAAGATGGACAAAGATAAGACAATGATTTTGTTTTCTGCGTTTTTTTACGTAAATTGTAACAAGGCTGTGTGTTAACCAATTTCTGAAGTTATGAATGAGGATTTCCTGCAATACATTTGGGCGAATGCATTGTTTAAATGTAGAAATTTTGTCGCTGTTTCCGGGGAGGAAATAGAGGTGCTCGATACCGGACATTTAAACCGGGATTCCGGTCCGGATTTCTTTAATGCCCGGATTCGGATTGACGGGACGGAATGGGCGGGAAACGTGGAAGTGCATCTGAAGGGTAGTGACTGGTTTCGTCACGGGCATCACGAGGATGTGGCTTACGACAATGTGATTCTTTCCGTTGTGGGGCGTGCTGATCGGGGTGTCTATAACAGTCGGGGACGGGAGATACCGACTATTGTTCTGGATTATGCCGACCGGTTGTATGCGGAATACCGGTATTTGTCGGCAGTTCGGACGATGCCGGGCTGTCATCGTGACTTGAGGCGTTTGGAGCCGGCTTGTTTTCGGCTGTCGCTTCAGCATTTGGCTGTTGAAAGACTGGAGCGGAAATGCCAGGATATCCGTTTGATGCTGATGCGGACTCGGCAGGATTGGGAGGAGTGTTTTTACCGTTTGATTTGTCGTTATTGGAGCGGTCAGGTGAATGCCGAATCTTTCTATCAGTTGTCCCTGTCGTTGCCTTATCGGACGCTGTTGCGCTATGCGGATAGGCAGGAAACGCTGGAAGCTCTGTTGCTGGGATGTTCCGGATTGCTAGAACAAGGAGGTGAGGATGAATATGTTTCTCGCTTGAAGAAGGAGTTCGCTTATTTAAGGCAGAAACACGATTTGTCCGTTATGCGTCCGGAGCAATGGAAATTCATGCGTATTCGTCCGGATGCCTTTCCTACGTTACGAATAGCCTTGCTTGCCTCTTTCCTGCGACGATTCGGCACTTTGCTGTCCCGATTGCTGGAAGCGCGCGGACAAGCTGAAATCGAACGACTTTTGGATGTGTCGGTTTCTACCTATTGGGAAAGTCATTATCGTCCGGGAATACCGGTTGTTCGTAAAAAGCACGGTTTGGGAAAGCAGATGAAAAAAGTATTGCTCGTCAATGCGGTGGTGCCTTTTCTGTTTTTGTACGGGCAGGCAAGGGGAGAAGAGCGGTGGCGGGAAAGGGCGCTTGATTTGTTGGAAGGTTGTCCGGAGGAAGACAACTGGATAGTCCGACAATGGAACAATGCAGGGGTAGCGGTGGATTCCGCATTGCAGTCCCAAGCGTTGATTCAACTGACGAAAGCGTATTGTGAGCGACACCGGTGTCTGCAATGCCGTATCGGGAGAGAAGTGTTGAAGATGAAAATTCACTGACACATGTCAATGGCTTCCTGACGGAGGATATCGGGCAGCTGTATCTCTCTTTTTTCGAGGCTGAGCAACCAGTCGGCAACTTCTTCCGTGCGGAGGGTATAGAGTACTTCCCGGAATGCGTCGATTTGATCGTCTGAATAACTGTCTGCCGGGATTTGTTTGAACTGGTCCAATTCCTCGTCTTCAAAATATTCGATGCGACTGTCGGCTTTTTTCAACCCTTTTTCGCAAATCGCATGTGCTCCGCAACATTCCGCCGGAGGAGCGATGATTTCTTCCGGCGTGTCGTTTTTCCGTCTGGATAAATAAGTAAACAGGGCGACTATGATTAGCAGCCCTGTTATTCCCAAGATAATGTATATCATTTTACTTTGCCAGTTCTTTCTTGAGCAGATTCACCTGATTGGTCAGTTTCTTGACCTCGGCATCCGATTCCGCTTTGGTTTTCCGAATCCAATTCAGTTTTTTGTTCATCTCTTCCACTTCCGTTTTCAGTTTGGCGACCTCACCTTCTTGGCTTTGGGCGTTTCTGGCGGCTGTTTCCAGTTCGCTTTTCAGTTTCCGGTTTTCAAACTCCAATTGGGTTTGCACGTCCGTCAGTTGTTTCCGCAGTTGGTCCCGGTCCGCACTCACTTTCTGCAACGTGGATTCCAGAGATGCAATTTGTTCGCCGGAAAATTGCGTCGTCGTTTTGATTTGGTCGGCGGCATTGCTCAATTCGGACTTTAATTC
>CAMWQQ010000191.1 GCA_947176455.1 uncultured Odoribacter sp.
GTTGGAAAGTTTGGTATCCAAAATGAAAAATGGGGAAAAGGGTAAACCTTTGCAACAAGGAATCAGTAATATGATTAGGGAGAATGAACTATTCAGAAAGAGTTTGAACGATTTCATTTCCGAATCGGGTTCCTTGTCGCCCACTGAAAAGCAATTGTTGAACGAAATAAATAAACTATTGGAAGACAATATAAGGGATTTGGCGAACTATTCCGTGTCTGGTCACTTGATTAACCGGAATAACACGATATACAGCAAGTTGCTGATGTCCGAAAGGGCATCCCGGCAACGGGAGGAGTTCGAGGAAAAACGAAGATCAGAATCGGCTTCGGATGTCTCCTACGAACGTCCGGATTTGAAATTGGACCTGATGAAAAAATCAGGATTGATAAAGACTGATTTTCAAAAATCGGGTTTGAAACTGAATGATTACTTTAAAACGATGTATAATAACTATTATATTCAACTTGGTAATGAATAGATTAGAAATTTCAATTTCCTCGGAAGTTGGCAATATTGTAAAGGTTGAAAGTTTCATTGAAACTTTTACTACCTGTTTCGGCTTGTCTTCCAAATTGTTCGGGAAAATCAGTTTGTCCGTCATCGAAGCGGTGAACAACGCTATTCTGGCGGGAAACAAACAAGATGTGAACAAACAGGTGACGGTGACTGCCGAAAAGGAAGACGATCGCCTCAGGGTGACGGTGGCGGACGAGGGAGAAGGATTTGATTATACCCATATTCCGGATCCGACTGATCCCGATAACCTTGATCGGGTGACGGGTCGGGGATTGTATTTGATGAAGACTCTTTCCGATGAAATTGTATTTGAAAACAACGGGGCGACGGTGACCCTTGTTTTTAATTTGTAGGAAGTAGTTGTGGCTTGTGCTGAATCACATAAGGAATTAATGGAAGAAATTTTGTTTTTCAAAGAAGGAAAAACCGACTATCCCTCTTTTTTTTCCGAAGACGGAATATGCCAATGGTTAAAGGTGATAGCCCTTCATTACCGGAAAGTTTTGGGAGCGATTAATTTCATTTTTTGCGACGATGAATACATCCTTTCGGTGAATAGGCAATACCTGAAGCACGACTACTATACGGATGTGATAACCTTTGATTATTGCAACGGAGACGTGCTGTCCGGTGACGTGTTCATCAGCCTGGACACGGTCGCTTCGAATGCGGAAGAATACCAAGTGTCCTATCGGGACGAATTTCATCGGGTCGTGTGCCATTCTGTTCTTCATTTAATAGGTTTTAAGGACAAGACGGAGGAGGACAGTAAGGAAATGCGCAAGAATGAAAATATTTGCTTAGAGCTTCTTAAAACGCTTTGAAATGACGAATCTTTTGCCTGATTACGATATCATAGTGGTCGGTGCGGGACACGCCGGTTGCGAGGCCGCCGCCGCCGCCGCGCATTTGGGTTCCAGGACGCTTTTGATTACGCTGGATATGAACAAGATAGCCCAGATGTCCTGCAATCCGGCAATCGGAGGCATAGCGAAAGGGCAGATTGTTCGCGAAATCGACGCGCTGGGAGGGATGATGGGCATCGTCACGGACCGGAGCTCCATTCAGTTCCGGATGCTGAATCTTTCCAAGGGGCCTGCGATGTGGAGTCCCCGCGCCCAATGCGACCGGATGGAGTTTTCCGCCAACTGGAGGCATTTGCTGGAACATACGGACGGTCTCGATATGTGGCAGGACGATGTTGTTTCGCTGGTGGTGGAGGAACATCGGGTAAAGGGCGTCAAGACCTCTTTCGGGACGGTTTTCTACGCTCCCAGGGTGATTCTGACCAACGGCACTTTTCTGAACGGATTGATGCACGTCGGCCGTGTCAGCTTTCCCGGCGGAAGGCTTGCCGAACCTGCCTCTTACGGACTGACCGCCCAATTGCGGGAGCTGGGTTTCGAGACGGGCAGGATGAAGACCGGAACCCCCGTGCGGATAGACGGCAGGAGCATTGATTTTTCAAAACTGACGGAGCAGGACGGAGAGAATGATTTTCATCGTTTTTCATTCGTTCACTTTGATTATGTGAATGATTTGATTCATCGTCCCTGCTATATGGCTTATACGAACGAAGAGGTGCATAAGGCATTGCGGGAGGGTTTTGCGGATAGTCCCCTCTTTAACGGTACGATTCAAAGCGTGGGACCGCGGTATTGTCCCAGCATAGAAACCAAGCTGGATACTTTTGCGGACAAGAATTGCCACCATTTGTTTTTGGAGCCGGAGGGAGAGACGACGACGGAATTTTACCTGAACGGTTTTTCCTCTTCCCTGCCGTGGGAGGTGCAGTTGAAAGGCTTGCGCTTGATAGAGGGCTTTGAGAACGTCAAGATTTTCCGTCCCGGCTATGCGATTGAATACGATTATTTCCCGCCGACGCAGTTGTATCATACCTTGGAGACCAAGTTGGTGCACGGTCTTTATTTTGCCGGACAAATCAACGGGACGACCGGTTACGAGGAGGCAGGTGCCCAGGGACTGATTGCCGGAATCAATGCCCATTTGTCTTTGCATCAGAACAAGGAATTCATTTTGAACCGGGACGAGGCTTATATCGGTGTCTTAATCGACGATTTGGTGACGAAAGGTGTGGATGAACCGTATCGGATGTTCACTTCCCGGGCGGAATACAGGATTTTGCTTCGCCAGGATGATGCGGATAATCGACTGACTCCGAAAGGATACGAAATAGGATTAGTTAATCAAGATAGATATAATATTTATATTGATAAGATAAAGAAAAGGGATTTTCTGATAGATTACATCCAGAATTACAGCGTCAAACCGGAGGAGGTCAATGCGCTTTTGGAGTCGTTGGGTTCTACTCCTTTGAAACAGGGGGTCAAGTTGGGGGATGTCCTGTCGAGACCCCAGGTGGGATTAAGTCAGCTTCTTGAAGTGCTACCTGCTTTGAAAGATTTCATCGAGAGTCATACGATTCGGGAAGAAATTGTCGAGGCGTCGGAAATTGCAATGAAGTATTCCGGATACATTGAACGAGAACGGATGCTGGCGGATAAATTGTCCCGTTTGGAAAACCTGGTGATTGCCGGAAAATTCAATTATGAGGAGTTGACGAACTTGTCCATTGAGGCTCGCCAAAAATTGTCGAAAATCCAACCGCGAACAATCGGGCAGGCTTCCCGTATAAGCGGAGTGTCTCCGGCGGATATAAATGTTCTTTTGATTTTAATGGGGAGATGATTTTTTGCGAATGTTTCACGTGGAACATTCAAAAATGTGCGAAGAGGTCGAAGCGAAATCTCCCTTGCGAATGATATATAAAATGGAAAGACAGATAGAGGGAAACATCGTAGACATTCATCATCGGGATATTTTTCCGGGACGAATTTGTATGGAGAACGGTCGCATCGTTTCAATCACTCGAACGGCGAAACGATACGACGACTATATTTTGCCCGGTTTCATAGATGCCCACGTCCACATCGAAAGTTCTATGCTGACCCCGACCAATTTTTCAAGGCTTGTCATTTCCAAGGGAACTGTTGCCGTCGTGAACGACCCGCACGAGATTGCCAACGTTCTGGGGAAGGAAGGCGTTGACTTTATGTTGGACGAAAGCCGGGAGGCTTTGATAAAAATGTTCTTTACCATTCCGTCCTGCGTCCCTGCCACGGAGTATGATTTTCCAGGAGGGCGATTGTCGTCCGGGGAGGTGGAGGTGTTGGCGAAATCCGGGCGTTTTGTCGGATTGTCCGAAATGATGAATGTGCCGGGCGTCTTGCGCCACCAACTGGAGCCAATGCGTAAAATTTCCATTGCTCACCGTTACGGGTTTCCTGTTGACGGACACGCTCCGGGATTGACGGGAGAGGATTTAAAGAAATATGTACGGGCTGGAATTTCCACCGACCACGAATGCGTCACGCTGGATGAAGCGTTGGAAAAAATCAACGCCGGAATGAAAATATTGATTCGGGAGGGAAGCGCGTCGAAAAATTACGAGGCGTTGAAATCCTTGATTGCTTCACATCCGGAGGCGGTGATGTTCTGTACGGACGATGCTCATCCGGGAGACATCGTGCATCTCGGACACATCGACAAAATGGTCAGGAGGGCGGTGAGTGACGGGTTCGACCTGTTCGACGTCTTGCAAGTCGCCTGTATTCATCCGGTGTTGCATTATCATTTGCCCGTGGGACTGTTGCGTGTCGATGATTCGGCTGATTTTATCGTTGTCCGGGATTTGAAATCCTTTGAGG
>CAMWQQ010000192.1 GCA_947176455.1 uncultured Odoribacter sp.
AACCCTCCAGGAAGGTATCGAACTGGCCAAAGAGGTTAACGACAAAGTGAAAACAGCTCATGCCGACAAAGTGACCGTAGTCATCGGCACGCCATTCATCCACCTGTCCGAAGTAAGCAAAACCGTCAACCCGGCATCCATAGCCGTTGCCGCACAGAACTGCGCAACCGAAGTATCCGGAGCATACACGGGCGAAGTTTCCGCAGCCATGGTGGCTTCCACCGGTGCCAAATACATCATCCTGGGACACTCCGAAAGAAGAAGTTATTACGGTGAAACCGATGAAATCCTCGTCAAGAAAGTAGAACGCGCCCTGGAAAACAAGCTGGAAATCATCTTCTGCGTAGGCGAAGTGCTCGCTGAAAGAGAAGCCGACAAACACTTTGAAGTGGTGAAATCACAACTGACCAACGGATTGTTCAACCTCCCGACAGAACAATTCGCACACATCACCGTCGCATACGAACCCGTATGGGCTATCGGTACCGGAAAAACAGCCACCTCTGCACAAGCTGAAGAGATGCACGCTTTCATCCGCAAAACCATTGCCGAAAAGTACAATCAGCAAGTTGCTGACAACACCTCCATCCTTTACGGAGGAAGCTGCAACGCCAAGAATGCGGACGAATTGTTCTCACAACCGGACGTAGACGGCGGACTGATTGGCGGTGCCTCATTGAAAGCCGATGACTTCCTCGCCATCATCACCGCACGCCAAAACCATTAAAACAAAATAAGGAGACATTCTCCTTATGATATATCCAACGGGCGTCCCGAAATCAATACCCTTGACTTTCCGGACGCCTGTTCTTTTCTCCGTATTCCAGCATCTGCGTCAGAAAATCCGCCGGATAACTGATTTCGACATCCACAATCTTTCCGTCCTTCATCACAGGCGTATATTCGGGATTGATAAAACCGGCATAAGGTGCCACACCCAACGCTTCATAACGTTCCAGTACCTCCTGGTGCAAACGGGCATCCACCTTCACCCCGTAAGTCTCGATAAAACGACGAGCCCCCTCATAATCTCCCTCCGACTTGATGCGTTGCACCTCCGCCAGCAACTGTCCGAACAGTCCCCGCAAAGCCTTGAAATCGTGAATCACAAAGAAAGTCTTCCCGTCACGCACGACACGTTCAATCACACCGTCTTCCCTACCCTGCTCAAATACCCAAGAGGCAATTGCCTGCCGGTTGCGCATGTGCGCCTCCTCCAGTTTCTCGTCCGGCTTCAGACGGGTAAGTTGCACCATCAAGCCGTTCCGGATATAACTGCAATACTCCGCACGGGCAACCTCCTCGGAAGGAATCACTCCCAATTCTACCAATTTCGGGTCCATGATATAATACAAAGCGAACAAATCCGCCCGCGCCTCCTCTATGACAGAATAATAACTGCGCAAAGCCTCCGCCGTTACACCGGGCAACATCCTGCCGGAACCATGCCCCAGACACTCGTGTAAATCAGTATGCACACGGCTCCCCAAGGCACCATACTCCCGAACCAGCCTCTTTTCCTCCTCGCTACCGGCAAACTCTTCCAGCACCCCGGAAACACTGGCCGCCTGTTCATAAGCATAAGTAATGTTGTCCAACGTGACCGACTTGCTACCGTAACGCTCCCGAATCCACTCCGCATTCGGCAAATTAATGCCGATAGGCGTTGCGGGATGACAATCACCACCCAACATAGCAACCTGCATTACCCGTGCCGTCACTCCTTTCACCTCGCTTCTCTTGAAACGTTCGTCCACCGGTGCATGGCGTTCAAACCACAAAGCGTTATCGGCAAGTTTCCGCGTCCTCTCCCCGGCTTCCCGGTCCACAATCTCCACCACAGACTCCCAACTCGCCTTATAAGCCAGAGCATCCCCGTACACCTCAATAAAACCGTTGATAAAATCAATGGAAGAATCCGTATCCTGAAGCCAGGCTATCGAATAAGCGTCAAACACCTCCAAGTCGCCCGTCCTGTAAAAATCCACCAACAAACGAATCACCTCCTGCTGCCGGGCATTGCAGGCATAATCCATCGCCTTTTCAAGCCAGGCGACCACCTCGCTCAATGCCTCCCCGTACAGACCGCCGACCTTCCAAACCCGCTCGAAAATACGCCCGTTCTCCTTCACCAAAGTCGAATTCAAGCCCCGGGATACCTGAACCTCTCCGGCATCTCCATAGAACCGCTCCACCTCTTCTTGGGAAACCCCGACATAATAATTGTTGGCAGAAGCCCGAATCAAATCCGTACCCTCGTCCAAGACCACCCTCTTCGCCATATACTCGGCATCAAACACCATCCGCTCCGTCTCCGCATAAAGCTCAGACGCACCGACCGCAGACAGCAGATCCCGGAAATACGCCTTGGAAAAGGCAGGACGAAACTTGTCCATGGAATAATGGTGATGAACCCCGTTGGCAAAAAACACCTTTTTCGCATAAACGATAAACTGCCGGAATTCATCACTATTTCGGTCGCCCGGGTAATCTCGGATAATCCGCTCCAAAGCCTCCCGGACCTTCAAATTGTACCGATTATTCTGATCCCACAAAATATCCCGCCCCGCCAAAGCCGCCCTGCTCAGGTAATAAATAAAAATCCGCTCCCGGGGACTCAGCGACTCAAAAGCCGGAACCCGGTAGCGCAATATCTTGATATCGTCAAACTGTTCAGTCTGCCAGACAAATTCTTTTTCCATATCCATATCGATTAATCACTGCTTCACATTCTCCTGAAACCACCACTCCCCGTCTTTCAGCACCAAAGCGTCATACGAGGCATCCGGACCGTAAAACATATAATACCCCTCATACCTGCTGTCCGTCGGCGCAAGATGGTCAAAAACGATACGCTTTCCCTTCTTGTCCTGCTTTAGCATCATACTGCCGTCTGGAGAATACTCAAAACTCAAAGATGCGCTCCGGCTATTGCCACGCCGTAGTAGCTTGTGGTCAAAGCTAACAGTACCATCCGGCATAAACCGGCAAACCTGCACGATTTTCCGGTTGCTGTTCCGAGTCCTGTTCCACCCCAACAAAACAAAATAAGTCACCTTCCGCTTCTCAAACCGGACCAAATCATAATAAAGCCAACCGGTCTGCCTGTCGTCCATCGTTGACAAAGATTTCAAGAAATAGGGTTTCTCCCCCTCCTTGAAACGGAACCAATTGTAAAACATCTGCCCTTTCTCCAGCGGAACCGTCCAAGAAAAAAGCTCGACATCGGCATTCACGCATTTCCGGTATCCCAGAAACTGCACGGCAGGCAACTGCGCATACTCCCCGAAAGGAATCTGCTCGAGGCAAGCGGCAATCCCGTCCGCATAAGCGATACGGGTACTATCATCCTCAGCCAGCTTCACCCGCTGCAAAAGGGTGGCGACACTATCCACCTGCCCCCACACCGACCCGACTCCGCAAAAAACGAAATACAACATCAGCAACCCTGCCATACAGCACCACCTGCCACCTTTGTTCAATCCATATTCCTTCTCCATAACCCATTATTTTATCCGAATCACCGGTTAAACCTTTCCAATATCTCATCCGATGCCTTAATGGCATTCTTGTACCATTGAAACAACACCTCATTCTTTCGTTCCTCCGTCAAATGCCAATCAATCTTGCTTCTCCGCAAACGCTGCATCACGCTATACATGATAATGGCACCGCATACGCTCACATTCAAGCTTTCCGTAAAACCATACATCGGTACCTTCACAAATTCATCCGCCTGCTCCAGCACCGTATCCGACACTCCCGTCAGTTCCGTTCCCAGAATAAAAGCCATTTTCCCCTTGCCGATATCCAAGTCATCCACCAACACGTCATCGGAATGCGGTGTCGTGGCGATAATCCGGTAGCCCGCAGCTTTCAACTCCGCAAGAGTCGACGGCGTATTGTCCTCTAATTCCCTGTGTCTGTGAATCGTCAACCACTCCCGGGCTCCCTGCGACACCGTGGAAGTCGAGTCATAATGATTGCGATTCTCTATCAAATGCACGTTCTGGATGCCGTAACAATCCGCCGAACGCATCACTGCACTCTGATTGTGCGATTGATACAAATCCTCCATAACAACGGTCACATAATCCGTTCGTTCCTGAATCAATCGCTCAAACAAGGCATTTTTGTCATCCACGACAAAATCCCTCAAATACCTCACCTGTTCCTCTATCGTCTTCATTCCCAAAATCCATTAACACGACAACAATCCATTGTACGAAAAAATCACAC
>CAMWQQ010000193.1 GCA_947176455.1 uncultured Odoribacter sp.
TGCTGTCGTGGAAAAACGGCGAGTTTGTGTTCAAGGAGGCTTCCTGGCAGCAGGTAGCGGAGGAGCTGGAACGCTGGTATGACGTCGAGACGGTGTATGACACTGCGGAAATGGCGGATATGAAACTCCACATCTACATGGAACGTCCGGAAACTTTGGCGGAAGCATTGGAGGTCATTGCCCGGCTTGCCCATTTTGATTATAGCGTGCAGGACAGAAAAGTCATCATCAAGAAACGATAAAAGATAAAACGCCGGGAATGTTGGCCCCATTCTCCGGCGTCGAAAGTTACCTATTGCAACTTATTTATTAATCTTACAAAAGTATGAAAAAAAACACAAGAACAGGGGGAATCCTGCCCCATTTGGGAAAGCGGCTCGGACGCTGGGCATTGTGCCTCTCGCTATGCTGTTTTTCCGTGTACGTATCCATGGCTCAAAGTGCGCCGACGGTCACTTTGAACTGCCAGGGTGAAACATTGGTGAAAGCCATAGAGGAATTGCGTAAACAGACTCACTACAACTTCCTCTTCAATTCCGATGAATTGCGTGGTTTCAACGCCGTTTCCGTCAACCTGGCAAACGTTTCTCTAACCCAGGCGCTGGATAGATTGTTGTCGGACAAGGGACTGACCTATTCCATCGACCAAAATAACGTGGTTATCCGCAAGAAACAGGCGCCACAAGTGCGGGAGACCTTGAAAGTCATGGGTAAAGTCACGGACGAGAAAGGCCAGCCACTGCCGGGCGTGACCATTGTCATCAAGGGCACGGGCGTGGGAACGGCAACCGACCTGGACGGTCAATATGCCATGGTGATGCCGGGTAACGGAGGGAATGCCGTGCTGGTCTACTCCTTTGTCGGCATGAAAGTCAAAGAAGTCACCTATACGGGACAGCCGGAGATAAATGTCGTGTTGGAGGCAGATGTGAAAGAGATGAACGAAGTGGTCGTAACGGGTATCTTTACGAAAGCCAAGGAAAGCTATACCGGTGCAGCGGTAAAGATTACTTCCGAGAAACTGAAAAGTTTCCGCGGGCAGAATCTGCTCCATACGTTGAAAAACATCGACCCTGCCATCAACATCATGACCAACAACCTGGCGGGTAGCAACCCGAATGCGTTGCCGGAAATCAATATGCGCGGTAATTCCTCGTTGAACGACTTGACAGAAGTCAACGAAGGGGTGAGCAACAGCCTGAATACCCCGTTGATTATCATGGACGGTTTTGAAGTTTCTTTGACGAAACTGATGGACTACAACGACGATGAAATCGAGTCGATAACCATCCTGAAAGATGCGGCGGCGGCAGCCATTTACGGTTCGCGGAGTGCGAACGGCGTCATCGTGGTGACCACCAAAATGCCGGAAGCCGGAAAACTGCGGGTGAACTTTTCGGCAGGCGTGAGTCTGGAAATACCGGATTTGTCATCCTACGACCTGTGTAATGCAGCCGAGAAACTGGAAGCAGAAAAGCGGGCAGGAATTTATGATAATGACTACAATTGGACGCATTATCAGGATGCCTATAATGAGAAATTACAGGCAGTACTGGAAGGGGTAGATACCGACTGGCTCAGTCAGCCTCTGCGTGTGGGGGTAGGTCAGAAATATTCCCTGCGACTGGAAGGTGGACGCGAAGAGTTCCGCTGGATGGCTTCGCTCTCCTACAACAACATCGAGGGGGCTATGAAAGACTCTTACCGAAACACCTTTAACGGTGGCGTGACCATCGACTACCGTTATAAAAGTCTGATTTTTAAAAATCAGTTGACTGTCGGCATTAACAAGAGTGCCGAAAGCAAATACGGTGCTTTCAGTGATTATGCCAACATGAACCCTTATCGGCGGATTTATGATGAAAACGGCAAACTGATAAAAGAGTATACAGATTATGCCCTCTATGCCGTTTATGAAAAAAATCCGTTGTACAACAGTCAATTAAACTTCCGGGATGAAAGCCGTTACACGGAAATTATTGACAATTTCTCCATCGAGTGGAACATCGTGGATGAATTGCGTTTGAAAGGTCGTTTGGGGTTGAGCAAAAAATTCAATACCAGCGATAAATTCATTCCTGCCGACCATACCACGGTGACCAATGGCGGTGAATATACCTACGGGACGGGTGAAACGGTTGCCGTGGATGCCAATGTGACCTTGTCATACGCCAAGACGTTCCATGAAAAACATCAGTTGTATGCCGGTCTGGACTATTCAGTGATAACCAGTCGAAACAGTTTTTATCGTTTTGTTGCCGAAGGATTTAGTAATGAACACCTTGATTTCGTTGGTGCGGGCACGCAATACCAGCAAGGAGGCAAGCCTTACGGTAGCGAATCGAGTGTCCGGAGCATCGGTTTTACCGGCAACGTCAATTACACTTTCGACAACCGTTATTTTGCGGACTTGTCTTTCCGTATGGACGGTTCCAGTCAGTTCGGTTCCGGCAATAAATTCGCGCCTTTCTGGAGTGCGGGCATCGGCTGGAACCTGCACCGCGAACATTTCCTGACGGGTAATGACCTATTGAACGTATTGCGTTTAAAAGCCTCTATGGGACAGACCGGTTCCTTGCAGTTCAGTCCCTACCAAGCGCTTTCCATGTATGCCTATAATTCGGGACTGTCTTACGGTGGACAGAATGGCGCACAGTTGATGGGCTTGGGCAACGAAGACCTGAAATGGCAGGTGACGGATATGGTCAATGCGGGTATCGAACTGACTTTATGGAAAAACCGCATCACTGCCGAGTTCGATTATTACAACAAAGTCACTTCGAATCTGTTGTCCTCGTTGGATATTCCGCTGGCAACCGGTTTCCCTTCCTATACGGCAAATGTCGGCAAGGTCAGAAATCGCGGATACGAGGCATCCTTAAATATCTATCCGGTGCGCGATTCGGAACACGACATTACGGTGATGCTTACGGGTAAACTGGTCTACAACAAAAACAAAATCGTCAAACTCTCCGAGGACATCAAACGTCAGACGGAAGAACAGATGCGTCAGGGAGCGGATGTCAACAAGCTCTATTTTGAGGGACGTTCGCAGAATGCGCTCTACGCTGTGCCTTCGCTGGGTATTGACCCGAGTAGCGGTGTTGAATATTTCTTGACCCGGGACGGGCGGATTACGGACACCTGGTCGGCAAAGGATAAAATCTACATGGGCGTTGCGGAACCTGCCTACCGGGGAAATGCAGGTGCCATGCTCCGCTGGAAGGATTTGACGCTGAACCTCTCTTTTGCTTATCACTGGGGTGGCAAGTTGTATAACCAAACCTTGATAGATCGCGTGGAGGTACCTTATGGCTCGCTTGAACATAAAAATGTAGACCGTCGGGTATTTACCGGTCGGTGGGTAAATCCGGGAGACCTGACTTTTTTCAAAGGAATGTATAAAGTTTACGATGCAACGCGGGCTTCCTCTCGTTTTGTGATGCCCGACAACGTGTTTGAATTTGCTACGGCAAACTTGCAGTATCGCCTGGCGACGGAAAAACTGAAACGTGCCGGTATCGATGTGATTAACTTCGGCGTGAACATGTCGGATATCTTCTATTGGTCAAAGACGAAGCAGGAGCGGGGATTGAACTATCCCTTTGCCCGGAATATGGGGGTGACGGTTGGTTTAATGTTTTAAAACAGGATGATTATGAAGAATATATGTATTACAATAGCCATGTTTGTATTGTGCTCCGCGTGCAATGACTGGTTGGATGTGTCGCCGGCGGGGCAGTTGGCACGCGAAGAATTGTTTAACGATTATGCAGGCTTTAGAGATGCCTTGACAGGTTGTTATATGTCGATGTGTACCGATGACGCTTACGGACGGAAATTGACCATGCATGTGCCGGATATCATGGCGCAATTGTGGACGGTAAATCAAGGAGGAGAGTTAGATTCTTACCGTTCCATAGCAGATTTCGACTACAATTCGGAAACTTCGCAGAGTGTATTCAAGGCTATTTGGGGAGGACTCTACCGGGTCATTGTCCAGGCGAATGCCATCATCGAAAAAGTGGACGCAAAAGCCGATGTATTCCCTTCCGAACGCGAACGGGCGATTGTGGAAGCGGAAGCGCGTGCCATTCGGGCTTGTTGTCATCTGGATGTGCTGCGCCTCTTCGGACAGATGCCACAAGGTGGCGGAAAAACGGTGGCATTGCCTTATACGGAAGATGTTTCACGAGACCCCAAGACCTATTACGC
>CAMWQQ010000194.1 GCA_947176455.1 uncultured Odoribacter sp.
AATCTTTTTACGTTGTTTGATTTTTATACTCACAATTTATATATTTATTTCGGACCCCCGCTCATTGCTCCGGCGGAGAAACAGAGGGAACGCGGAAAAATAAAGTATGGGGGACAATCAGGCATCCAATGGGTTGCCTGATTTTTTTTGTAAAACCTTAAACGCTGGCTTAACTTTTTTTAAGGCTTAAAATTTAACATTTGAACGTTGATTGAGTAATTTTGGTGTAATCAAAATTTTAACATTTCGCGGAAGGGGCGGATGATGAAAAAATGCCTGCGAAACCGGAACAGATTTTGGCGACTTTCGTAAGAGATTTTTGTAAGATATAACAACTTTAAAATTAAGTATGATGGATACTGTTGACATTAAAGCATTGAATGAGCGCATCCGGCAGGAAAGCTCCTTTGTAGACATGATTAACATGGAAATGAACAAAGTAATCGTCGGTCAGAAACATTTGGTGGAAGGTTTGCTGATTGGCCTGCTTTCCGACGGTCATATCTTGCTGGAAGGGGTTCCCGGACTGGCAAAGACACTAGCGATTAATACGCTGGCAACCACGATTGATGCTAAATTCAGCCGTATACAGTTCACGCCGGACCTTTTGCCTGCCGATGTGCTGGGTACGATGATTTATTCTCAGAAGAGAGAAGAATTTGTTGTCAAACAGGGACCTATCTTTGCCAACTTCATCCTGGCGGATGAAATCAACCGTGCTCCGGCAAAAGTGCAGTCCGCCTTGTTGGAAGCGATGCAGGAACGCCAGGTGACTATCGGTGACACGACTTATCGGCTGGAAGAGCCTTTCTTGGTGATGGCGACCCAGAACCCGATAGAGCAGGAGGGCACCTATCCGCTGCCCGAAGCGCAGGTGGACCGTTTTATGCTGAAGGTAGTCATTGATTATCCGAAGAAAGAGGAAGAAAAACTGATTGTCCGTCAAAATATGGTAAAATCTTTCCCGCGGGCGAACACGATTTTGAAACCGGCGGATATTGTCCGGGCACGTGACGTGGTGAAGGACGTATATATGGACGAGAAAATCGAGAAATACATCATCGACATCGTTTTTGCCACCCGTTATCCTCAGGAGGCGGGGCTGGATAAATTCGTGACGATGATTGCCTACGGTGGTTCTCCCCGTGCCAGCGTCTCTTTGGCGAGAGCGGCCAAGGCGTATGCCTTCATCAAGCGCAGGGGATATGTCATACCGGAGGACGTGCGCGCCGTATGTCCCGATGTTTTGCGTCACCGTATTGGCTTGACTTACGAGGCGGAAGCCAATAATATCACCAGCGAGGATATCATCAACGAGATTCTGAACCAGGTTGAGGTGCCCTAAATGAGGCTAAAGTGCTTTTGCCATGGAAACTTCTGAGTTATTACAACGGGTCCGGAAAATCGAAATCAAAACCCGGGGCTTGTCTAGCAACATCTTTGCCGGAGAATACCATTCCGCTTTCAAAGGCCGTGGAATGATGTTCAGCGAAGTGCGCGAGTACCAGTACGGGGACGACATCCGGAACATCGACTGGAACGTGACGGCGCGCCAGAGGCGTCCTTATGTGAAAGTTTTTGAGGAAGAGCGCGAACTCACGGTTATGCTGATGATAGATGTGAGCGCATCCCGTGATTTCGGTACGGTCTCCAAGCTCAAAAAGAACCAGATTACGGAAATCGCCGCTGTCATTGCCTTTTCCGCCATTCAGAACAACGATAAAATCGGGGTCATCTTTTTCTCGGACAAAATCGAGAAGTTTATTCCTCCGAAGAAAGGACGCACCCATATATTGCACATCATTCGCGAACTGATAGACTTTTCGCCGGAAGACAATCAGACGAACATCGAGCAGGCGCTGGAATACGTCACCACCTCGCTCAAAAAGCGGTGTACCTGCTTTCTGCTGTCCGATTTCATCGACGAGCATAATTTTGCGCATGCCTTGTCCATTGCCAATCGGAAGCACGATGTCGTGGCGTTGCGGGTGTACGACCGTCGGGAGAATATCCTGCCGCCGGTGGGCATGATGTTTCTGAAGGATGCCGAGACCGGCGAACAGATGTGGGTGGATACCTCGGATAAAAGGTTGCGGGAGGCGTTTGAAAAGGATGCGGTCATCCGGGAAAAAGAACTGGATGCCGTTTTCAAGAAAGCCGGCGTAGATGTTGCTCATATCCGTTCGGACGAGGATTATGTCAGGGCTTTGATTACCCTGTTCAAGAAAAGAGCTTAATCATTTCAGATATGAAGTTTAAATACATATTGCTGTTCTTCTTCCTGTTGCCGTTTGCAGGAACATTGGACGCCCAGAATGTCGAATATGGTGTCATGGTGGATACCAATTATATGCTGGTGGGCGACCAGCAATACCTGACTTTCGTAGTCAGGGGAGAACCGGGATTGAACATCCGTTTTCCCCAGTTGAAAGATTCGGTTGTCAGCGGGGTGGAAATCATTTCCGGACCGCTGAGGGATTCTCTCAGGGATGCCGATGGCAGGTGGCGATACGAAGCGAAATACGTCATTACGGCTTTCGATACGGGTGTTTATGTTATCCCGCCTATGCCGATAACGGTGGAGGGAGAGGAATACAACAACGTATTGCGCACGGATCCGGTGGCGTTTGTCGTGAACACCTACCAGGTGGATTTGCAACAGGGCTATCATGACATCGTTATGCCTTATGATGCCCCCTGGATCTTGGCGGAAATCTTGCCTTTCCTGCCTTGGATACTGTTGGGACTGGCGATATTGGGCATCGCCTGGTGGCTATGGCAAAGGTATCGAAAAAACAAACCTTTGTTCGAGTCCAAGAAAGAGGAGATTCCTCCTTATGTCGTCGCTATCCGGTCGTTGGATGAGATTAAGGAAAACAAGCTATGGCAGGCAGGACGGGAGAAAGAGTATTATACCCGGCTGACGGATACCGTGAGGTTGTATCTGGATAATGAACTGGGCATTCCCGCTATGGAGCAGACTTCGGGGGAAACCTTGCAGAGCCTGGAACAATGTCCGGAAGTGGAAGACCGGGAAAGGGAGAAGATGGCGAATTTGCTGTCTACTGCCGACTTTGTGAAATTTGCGAAACATACGCCTTTGCAGTCTGAGAATGCCTACCACTTGGATTCGGCATACGATTTCATTCATACCGCTCATCAGCGTGTTCTGGATGAAAAAGCGGAAGAGGAGCGGCGCCGGAAAGAGGAGGAGAAAGCCTTGGCGGATGCTGGAACTCAGGAAAGAGACAAGGACATACATTAAAACTGGAACAAGATGTTTGGATTTGAATTTGCAAACCCGGAATATTTTTTATTGCTGGTATTGCTGATACCTATGGTATTGTGGTATGTTTTCCGGGAAAAGAAATCGCACGCTGATTTGCAGTATTCTTCTTTGAGGGCTTTTCGGGGAATGAAGCATGCCGGACGCATTTGGATGCGGCATGTGCTGTTCGCCTTGGAAGTGCTTGCCGTTGTATTCCTGATATTCGCCTTGTCGCGCCCCCAGTCCAGCAACAACTGGCAGACATATACCAGCGAGGGTATCGACATCGTGCTGGCATTGGATATCTCCAGCAGTATGCTGGCACGGGATTTTACGCCCGACCGTTTGGAAGCCGCCAAGGAGGTGGCGACCAAGTTCATCTTGGAGCGTCCCCAGGATAAAATCGGACTGGTGATATTTGCCGGCGAGAGTTTCACCCAGTGTCCCCTGACCACCGACCAGGCGGTTTTGGTGAATCTGTTGCGTGAAATCAAGAGCGGGGTGATAGAGGACGGTACCGCCATCGGCTTGGGTCTGGCGAATGCGGTGAACCGTTTGAAGGACAGTCCCGGCAAGTCGAAAGTGGTGATATTGCTGACGGACGGTGTGAACAACCGTGGTGCCATTGCTCCGGCAACGGCCGCCGAGCTTGCCAAAACTTACGGTATCCGGGTGTACACCATCGGAGTGGGTACTTATGGCGAAGCTCCTTATCCGGTGCAGACGCCTTTCGGAGTCCAGTTGCAGAAATTGCCGGTGGAAATCGACGAAGAGGGATTGCAACAGATTGCCACGCTGACGGGAGGGAAATATTTCCGGGCTACCGACAACAATAAATTGAAGCAGATTTATCAGGAAATCGACCAGTTGGAGAAAAGCAAGATAGAAGTGAAGCATTTCAGCAAGAAAGATGAACAGTATTTCATCTTCGGAC
>CAMWQQ010000195.1 GCA_947176455.1 uncultured Odoribacter sp.
CCGGCTTGTATATTTATTCGGCACAAAAGAATAAATATACAAATATTCTATTACCTTTGCACCAATTTGGACGTTTGGTAAATCAGTTCATCAGATAGATATGCAAAATTTCAAAAAAGCGCGTTTGGTCCTGCAGGACGGAACCATTTATGAAGGTACCTCTTTCGGTTATGAGAAGTCAGTTTCCGGAGAGGTCGTATTTTATACGGCGATGACGGGTTATCCCGAAAGTTTGACGGACCCTTCCTACAAGGGGCAGATACTGGTGCCCACCTATCCTATGATTGGCAACTACGGGGTGCCGGTCGATGACGAGGAAAACGGGGTTTCGAAATTTTTCGAGTCGGACAAAATTCACTGCACGGCTCTCGTCATTTCCGATTACTCGTTTGCATACAGTCACTGGAATTCACAAAAAAGTCTCGGTCAATGGTTGAAAGAACAACAGATACCGGGACTTTTTGGTATAGATACCCGGGCTTTGACGAAAAAATTGCGGGAACACGGCGCTATGCTGGGGCGGATAGAGTTCGACAACATTTCCGTTCCTTTCTACGACCCGAATGAAAACAACATTGTGGCGGAGGTATCCACGAAAGAAGTCGTGGAGTACGGACACGGCAAATACAAAGTGGTGTTGGTGGATTGCGGAGTAAAATACAACATCATCCGTTGCTTGTTGAAACGGGACGTGACCATAAAGCGGGTACCCTGGGACTATGACTTCACCCAGGAGGCGTGCGACGGATATTTCTTGTCCAACGGCCCCGGCGACCCGTCCAAATGCGTGGCGACGGTCGAGCATATCCGAAAGATTCTGGACGGAAACAAGCCGATTATGGGAATTTGTCTGGGCAATCAGTTAATGGCACTCGCCTCTGGCGCAAAGACGTATAAATTGAAGTACGGTCATCGTAGCCACAACCAGCCTGTGATGCAACCGGGCGGTAATCGTTGCTACATCACTTCCCAGAATCACGGATTTGCCATAGACGACAAGACATTGCCGGCAGAGTGGGAACCGCTTTTCGTCAACGTGAACGACGGAACGAACGAAGGCATCCGCCACAAGACGAAACCTTTCTTTTCCGCACAGTTCCACCCCGAGGCTTCCAGCGGGCCCGTGGATACGGAATACCTGTTCGACGAATTTATCAGGAATATGGAGAAAGCCGGAAAATGAGCAGAAGGCATAGAAATTTACAATCCACAATGACATTTGATATGAAAGAAATCAACAAAATATTGTTACTGGGTTCTGGAGCGTTGAAAATCGGACAGGCAGGCGAGTTCGATTATTCCGGTTCCCAGGCTTTGAAAGCCATTCGGGAGGAAGGAAAATACAGCGTGCTGATTAATCCGAACATCGCCACCGTGCAGACCTCGGAGGGCGTGGCTGACAAGATTTATTATCTGCCGGTGACTCCCGAATATGTCGAGGAGGTGATTAAAAAGGAACGTCCGGACGGGATTTTGCTGTCTTTTGGCGGACAGACGGCGTTGAATTGCGGTGTCGAGCTGTACCAGAAAGGCATCCTGGAAAAATATGACGTGCAGGTGCTGGGTACTCCGGTGCAGGCTATCATCGACACGGAGGACCGGGAGATTTTTGCCAACAAACTACACGAAATTGGAGTGAAAACGCCCCGGAGCATCGCCGCCAATAATATGGACGAGGCGATAACCGCCTCCAGGGAACTGGGCTTTCCGATTATCGTGCGCGCCGCCTATACGCTGGGCGGTCTCGGTTCGGGCTTTTGTTCCGATGAGGAGGAGTTGAAAAAATTGGCAGTCAGCGCCTTCTCCTATTCTCCCCAGATATTGGTGGAAGAATCGTTGAAAGGCTGGAAAGAAGTGGAGTATGAAGTGGTGCGCGACCAATACGACAACTGCATCACGGTGTGCAATATGGAAAATTTCGACCCGCTGGGGATTCATACGGGGGAAAGCATCGTCGTGGCTCCTTCCCAGACGTTGAGCAACAGCGAGTACCACAAACTGCGCGCCATAGCCATTCGGATTATCCGCCACATAGGCATTGTCGGAGAATGCAATGTGCAGTATGCCCTCGATCCGAATTCCGAGGATTACCGGGTGATAGAGGTGAATGCCCGCTTGTCGCGTTCCAGCGCCCTGGCTTCCAAGGCGACCGGTTATCCGTTGGCTTTCGTGGCCGCGAAACTGGGCTTGGGATACGGGTTGCACGAGATTAAGAACTCCGTGACCAAAGTGACGACCGCTTGTTTTGAACCTGCCCTGGATTACGTCGTTTGCAAGATACCCCGCTGGGACTTGACCAAGTTTGAGGGCGTGTCCAAATTAATCGGTTCCTCTATGAAGAGCGTGGGAGAGATTATGGCAATCGGCCGTACTTTCGAGGAAGCCATACAGAAAGGCTTGCGAATGGTGGGACAGGGAATGCACGGATTTGTCGGAAACAAGATTCAGCTTCCGGACATTGACGAAGAACTGGTGAATCCGACGGATAAGCGCATTTTTGCCATTGCGGAGGCTTTCGACAAGGGCTATACGGTGGACAAGATTCACGAAATGACCCGGATTGACAAGTGGTTCCTGGAAAGGTTGCAAAACATCCACGCCCTCAAGAACGAATTGGACAAATATTCCGTCATTACCGGGGTCAGTGCCGTTTTATTGAAGCAGGCGAAACAAATGGGATTTTCCGATTTCCAGATTGCCCGTCTTGCCATAAAGGACGAAAAGCAGTCCGCGCATCGGAAAATGCTGGAGGTTCGGGAATATCGGAAAGGCCTGGGCATTGTGCCTTATGTGAAGCAAATCGACACGCTTGCCGGGGAATATCCGGCAATGACCAATTATCTGTACGTCACGTACAACGGAGCGGAAAACGATGTGCCTTACGAGCACGACGGCCGGTCGGTGATTGTGCTGGGTTCCGGAGCCTATCGGATTGGGAGCAGTGTGGAATTTGACTGGTGTGGGGTGAGCGCGTTGAATACAATCAAAAAGGCGGGCTATCGTTCCGTGATGATTAACTACAACCCGGAGACGGTGAGTACGGATTACGATACCTGCGACCGCTTGTATTTCGATGAATTGTCCTTTGAACGGGTAATGGACATCGTGGAACTGGAGGAGCCGAAGGGCGTCATCGTGTCCACCGGAGGACAGATACCGAACAATCTGGCGATGCGCCTGAAAGAACAATACGTGAACATTCTCGGAACTTCGGCGGAGTCAATCGACCGGGCGGAGGACCGACAGAAATTTTCCACGATGTGCGACCAGTTGGGCATCGACCAGCCCCGCTGGAAGGAGCTGACCAATATGGAAGACATCTACAAGTTCGTGGATGAGGTCGGTTTCCCTTTGCTGATACGTCCTTCCTACGTGTTGTCGGGTGCGGCGATGAACGTCGTGTCGAACCGGGAAGAGCTGGTGCATTTCCTGGACTTGGCCGCCGAGGTTTCCAAAGACCACCCGGTGGTGGTGACTGAATTTATCGAGCAGGCAAAGGAGGTGGAAATTGACGCGGTGGCTCAAAACGGTGAAATCAAGGCTTATGCAATCAGCGAGCACGTGGAATTTGCCGGAGTGCATTCGGGCGATGCCACGATCGTTTTCCCGGCACAGAAATTGTATGTGGAAACCTTGCGGAGAATCAAGAAGATAGCCCGTGCCATAGCCAAGGAACTGAACATCTCGGGACCGTTCAATATGCAGTTTTTGGCCAAGGACAACGACATCAAAGTCATCGAATGCAATTTACGTGCCTCCCGCAGTTTCCCGTTTGTGTCCAAAGTGCTGAAATACAACTTTATCGAAATGGCAACCCGGATTATGCTGGGCGAACACGTGGAGCAACTCAACAAGTCGGTGTTTGATTTGGACTATGTCGGCGTGAAAGCGTCGCAGTTTTCGTTCGCTCGTCTGTTGAAAGCCGACCCCGTGCTGGGCGTGGATATGTCGTCCACGGGCGAGGTGGGATGCATCGGCGAAAATTACTACGAGGCGATATTGAAGAGTATGATTTCGGTGGGGCACCGGATTCCCGAAAAAAATATCCTGATTTCGTCGGGTCCCAGCCGTTCCAAAGTGGAATTGCTGAATTCGACCAAAATGCTGGTCGGCAAGGGCTACCATATCTTTGCCACGGCAGGTACGGCGAAATTCTTTGAGGAGAACGGCATCCAGGTGACA
>CAMWQQ010000196.1 GCA_947176455.1 uncultured Odoribacter sp.
CTTTTCTTGCCGAGGCACTTCTTTTTCAGCATCCTTTACAGATTTCAGGATAATCTCCTTGCCTCTGATTTGATAACTAATCTCGCTGTTCATAAACATCTCTCTCAAGACCTCTTCGATTTCACCTTCACAATCAAAGTCTTTGGGATGAATACCGGCTAAATCTGCCGCCTTATAAAAAAATGTATACTCGCTGTTTTGCTCAATCTGCCGAATGGCGTTTTGAATACTGAGCGCTGTACCTTTCACCACGACCTGCACCTGGGCGGCCGAAACCGTACAGACCGGCAAAACGAACAGGAACAGAAATGCCATTCTCCAATAGCACTCCCTGAAAGTGTAATGATTCTTGTTCATACTTCCTTTTTTTATTTAACTAATCCTATGGTTATTTGTAAATGATATACTTATCAGCTTCTTTCTTTAATTTCAAATCAGTATTGAAGCAAATCTTGCTAAATACATCCGTCAAGACCTCGTCATAGCGGATAAAACCAGTAAAACGGTAATGCAACGGTACGTTTTCCGCAAGGTCTATTTCTACATGATAAATGTCGTGGATGACTTGAAACAAATCGGATATCAGAATATCCTTAAATCTATAGCGTCCTTGCGACCAGTCTATTTGCTGAATATCTTTCAATCCGATGCTCTCGTTTTCCGCAGAATAAACGACACGTTGTCCCGGTTTCATCTTGATTTTACGTCCGTTTGATGATGTGTTAAATTCCACCGCACCAGAATACAACGTGACTTCGCTATGACCAGACTCATGGGTTGCGACATTGAACACGGTTCCTTTCACTTCAACGAATGCCCGCTCTACATATACCCGGAAAGGACATTGTGCATTTTTTTTCACTTCAAATACGGATTCTCCGCTTAACCATACGGCACGAGCAACATTGAAATTCTTTCCATACCGAATCGTGCTTCCTGCCTTCATCCACACCACAGAGCTATCTGGTAAAATGTGGCTACGGCTCTTTTCGGCAAAAAAAGTGCAAAACTCTTCTTCCCCCTTATTGTCCGACTTGTTGCCCGTTAACCACCAGGGACCGACCAACAATGCCAGGACTACGCATGCGGCGACAACAGTTCGCCACACGATTCTTGAGATTTCAGTACGTTTCTTGTGGACAGACAGCCGTTTTATCTTTCTCCAGATTCTCTCTTCCAGGCTTTTGTCCAAAATCTCCTCTTCGGCAAACTCCCACTGAGATTTCATCTTTGTTTCAATCTCAACGGATTTCGCCAGTTTGCACTGTTCTTCCCACGTTGCTACTCCTTTGAGAAGTTTTTCAATCCAAATGCCTCGCATTTCATTGTCAATAGCCATACCTCACTATGATTCCTTAGTTATTACACCTCACTTCATTCCTACGTTCTTTCACCAATTTGTCACACACACTTGATCTGCTATATATAAATACACTTGACGACTTACTCTTCCCCCATTTTTTTTCTCTTTTTTTCAAAAAAAATGCAAACAGCATCCAAACAAGCTCTAAAAGAACATTTTAAGGCAAATGAAATCTGCTCCACCAAAATCGTTTATTGGGCAAACTTGAAAAAACGTTCCTGGACAAACCTCACCTCTCTCTTGCCCATATTTTCCAATTTCACTTTCCAGCCCAACACCTCCCCTTCTATCAGGTTGCGACCGATACGTACATTGCGACAAGCTTCCAGAGTGATGCCTTCTTTACGGTGATGATAAGGCGGATAGGTTGTATCACGTACCAGTTTATTGCCGACAAACGAGAGCCCATCCACCGAGCGGGCAAACAAGACGGGATAGTCAAAGAGATGAAAGGTGTTGTTCTCTATGCGGATGTTGCGATGATACGGATATTGTATTTGAGGAGTTGGAATTTCCGGATCAATGCTAATCACTGCCTCGCAAAACTGATACAAAGAGGCGTTGCACGGATAGCGGAATTCGTTGTTGCGAATGACGACATCCTTCACCGCCCCCGATTCATACCAAGCGTTTGCATCTCCGGCTATCAGTATGGCAGAACCGCTACTCTCGAATATGTTCTCTTCAATCATCACTTTGCCGGGAGTGGATACCAGCAATCCCCGGGCACGACAGCTTCCGAAGTGGTTTCGACGTATCTCGGCGCTGGCAGTGCAAGTCAGGTTCTCCAACGCATAACCTGCCGTCACCTCGTCAGGAAGAGGTTCCGCAAACTCAAGGATAAACTCCGCTTTGTCAATCGCAGTGAAACTCTTTATAAATCCGGTCGCCACAGTACGCATGGTATTGTTCTCAATAAAGCCCACTTGTTCTCCCGGTCTTCCCCATTCCATACCTTCGCTCATATCCTGCATAAAACGACATTTCAATGTCGTGGGTAATAATTTTTCCATAACACGCGAGGAGGTTCCATGTATGTTGATTGGATCATCCATCAATCCAGCCCAACTACAATTCTCAATCTTCAACAAACCGCTACATCCCATAAAATGGAAACCGTCATCGTGACCGCTAAACACACGACCTTTTGCCCCATTCGGAACAATGTGTACATCGTCGAAACAGATGTCTTTGCTGTATTGCGAAAGAATCCCCAAACCACAAGTGTGATGCAAAGTGATATGTTTCAGCGTTGTATGCTCAGAATGAAAAAGGAATATGCCCGCATGGTCGCGGTCACTATGGCGTAATACCAAAATAGTACCTGCCTCGGGAAACCAAGCATTCTGTTTCTTTTTAGGGTCCGACAAGCGGACTACCCCCGGACGCATTTCCTCGGCATGGAATATGGTCCAGCCCAGATTATCGCCCGTGTTGTAACGAACGAAATGCGTTTCCGGTTCAAACTGCATAATACTCCAGAAAACACTTTTCCAGCCTTCGCCTACAAAAGTCAATTGGTTATTTTCTATGACATAAGGATATTGGTGCGTGTCTATTTCCACTTCCATATAGTCCTGATTCCTTTCCGTCACAACAGCCTGTGCAGTCAGCGGAATGTCCCAATCTACCGTAAAATTGCAAAGAGTGATGTTTTTGCAGTGATCCAGCGTGAAAGGTTGCATACGTCCATGCATAACAAATGTCGAACCTCCTCCGTCGATAGTCAGGTTCTGCATCTCATCCAGCAGAATCGCCAATGTCTTGGGATTATTGTCGTAAGTATTGGTCTCAAAATACTCCCGTTCGACCGCATGGTCTGCCCAGAAATCATATCTTCCTTTGGGAAAAAACAACGTGGCACCCGGTTGTGCCCTACAGGCACGAAGCGCATGCTGTACGTAAGGTACAGCATTTATGCGACTGTTCGGCTTTAAACCGAAATCTGCCACCGAGATAATCACCGTTTCAGACGAAGCGGCAAACGATTGTACTCCCCACAACGCGAATTGCAACAAAAGTGCAACAACAAATGTTTTTTTCATCTTTATCCGAATTTTAAATTTTGAAAAATATTCCACATATAAATACACTTAAGAGACAGATACTCCCCTCCATAAAAATGCTTTTATTTTCATTCATCATTCATTTTTTTAAAATTCTACTACATTTGTAGCATTGAAAGGATAAAATGGATGGACGAACAAGAAGCAATACTTGGAATAAAAAATGGAGACAAAGCAGCTTTTGAATACCTATACCGAAGCTACTGGTCCCAGGTCTACAATTTTACCCGATTGTATATTTCCTCTACCATAGATGCAGAAGAAATCGTACAGGAAGTATTTGTGAAGCTTTGGGAGGTTCGCAGCTTTTTAAATGAAGATAAAAACATCAGAGGCTTTCTTTTTATCGTTACCCGCAATATCATCTTCAATCAGAAGCGCAAGTCATTTAACGAGGCTTTTTATAAGATGACCGTACTCGATACCTTGGAGGAGTCTTACAATATAGAGAAAGAACTGGAAGCCTCCGACCTTTGCGAACACATTGATTATCTTATCAGCTTATTACCGCCCCAACAACAAGAGATATTCAAACTGAGTCGCAAGGAACATCTCACTTACAAGGAAATATCCTGCCGTCTGGGAATTTCGGAAAAAATAGTAGGCCATCATATTTCGGATGTACTGAAATACCTAAAGAAAAATCTGAAACTGTATGCCATATTCCTCTCCATACATTAATAAGCGACTTTGACTTTCGGCATTTTAATCGTACTTTTGCAGGGATACAATATAGGACTTA
>CAMWQQ010000197.1 GCA_947176455.1 uncultured Odoribacter sp.
GAACCCGTGTTACAAGAATGAAAATCTTGTGTCCTAACCCCTAGACGAACTGACCGTAAGGTCTTTATGTGTTGTGTAGTCAGTACGGGAATCGAACCCGTGTTACAAGAATGAAAATCTTGTGTCCTAACCCCTAGACGAACTGACCCTGGTTTTTACTTAGCGGATGCAAATATACGGCAAATTTATTTCCTGCCAAAGAAAATGAATGTTTTTTTATTTGACTACATTTGCAGGCATTACGGACCGATTTTTTTGATTATGGGAAAATTATATTTGATTCCGACCCCCGTCGGCAATTTGGAAGACATCACCCTCCGGGCGCTACGCCTGCTGAAAGAAGTTGACCTCATTTTAGCGGAAGACACCCGGACTTCCGCCAAGTTGTTGAAACATTACGAAATCACCACTCCGTTGCTTTCTCACCACAAATTCAACGAGCATCAACAGGTGGACCGTATCGCCCAACGGATAGAAAAAGGAGAAAACATCGCCCTTATCAGCGATGCGGGCACGCCCGGCATCTCTGACCCGGGCTTCCTGCTGACCCGGACGTGCGTTGAACGTGGCATCCCTACGGAATGCCTTCCAGGCGCCACCGCGTTCGTGCCCGCCTTGGTCAATTCCGGATTTCCCTGCGACCGTTTTTGTTTTGAGGGGTTCCTGCCCCAGAAAAAGGGACGGCAGAAAAAATTAAACGCCTTGACAGAAGAAAACCGCACCCTGATCTTCTATGAGTCACCCTTCCGTCTGGCAAAAACCTTGGAACAAATGGCAGAAGTGTTCGGAGGCGAGCGTTACGCCTGCGTCGCTCGGGAAATCAGCAAGATGTTTGAAGAGTTCAAACGAGGCTCCCTTGAGGAGTTGGCAACTCATTACAAAAAACAAGGCGTCAAAGGAGAAGTCGTATTGATTGTCGCCGGCAAGGACTACTGCAAGGACGACAGGGTCGAAATCGCATTCGACGAAGAAGAGGACGAATAAAAATACAAGCAAAAAAGGAGCCCGGAAACGACAAAATTCCCGGGCTCCTTTTTTTATTCACAACCATTCAAATCGTTTACGATTGCCTTGACTTCTAGTAGCAAGACAAATTTCAGCTGAGCATTTGCCCTAAGCGGCTCACCCGTACCACCCGAAACAGCGGCTTCCAACAGAATGCCTTGCATCTGTCCCAACTTCTTTGCCGTATCTTCATTGATCTTGAAGCTCAGCACGCCATCTTTTTCTCCGGCCTTGATTTTTCCTTCATTCCTGTTGTCGGAGATAACGGCTATCGTATCCAAATGCCTATTGTTCTCGTCCAGCAGAATCAGCTTCGGTATGGACAAATCCAAAGGCAAGGCATTTTCCTCCACTCTCAAAGAAATGGTTCCCTCCTTTATTTTATCCGTATATTGCTGGTCTAAGCTCAAATTGGTCAAAGACTTGCTATAAGACAACAGACTGTCTATTTTTAACGCCACAGGAACCTCCACATTCAAATCCAAGTCCAAAGAACCGTCCTTGTAAATCACACAAGTGTCTACTCCTTTTGGATTCACAGTCACTTCACCGGAATACTCCATCTTCCCTCGCGGGAGTTCCGCCAAGAAATTAACGATATTGGAATTAGTACTGTCTATTACCCAATTCTCTACCCAACTCGTATCAGCGGAAAGACTACCATTGTATGCCAAAGGCTTGTACAATGTCAATACACTATCCGTATTCGTCCCGGAAAACTTCATGTCAACTTCAAGCGGTATTCCCAATCCCTTATTCTTCATTACCAATTTTACCTTCGGATCTGTAAACAGAATCTTGTCGTCAATATCCAGGTCATTCAAGAGATCCATGCTCATATCAAAATCGCCGGCAATCCCTATTCCTTTGGTGTTCACAATATTTCCTCTCACCACAGAAAAATCATAATTGAAAAACGTAACCTTCACTTTGAAATCTCCGTTAATCGTACCCTTTTTCAACCAAAGCTTAATTGTCAAAGGAATTTTATTTTTCAACACCAGATCAAACGTCTCGTTCTCCAAACTCTTCTCAGATTTGTTCTCATTCAACAATTCCTTATCCTTTCCTTCCGATTTATAAGTCACACTCAACTCATATTCCAAATCGGTAGCAAATTTCGGCAACTCACAAATACACGTACCTCTACTCAGTGTAATCTGCCTCAAATCCGTTTTGTCAAACTCTTTAGGCAAGGGAAGAGAAAGATACACAGATGTATCAAATTTGCATTCCAAGCCCTTTTCAAGATAAAAATCATCTATCGATATCGATTTGTGTTCTTCTAGAGCTATTTTTAACTCTTTAGGCAATAGATTTTCTTCAAATTCAACACTTGTCCCCTCCAACTTGAACACTTCCGCTATATCTATACTTTTAATGTTAGGCTGGGTATATTTCACCACGAGTATAGAATCTCCGTTCCTATACTCCTTCTCCACTTGGAAATCCCTTGTCGAATCCTGCAAGAAATCCCACACCGTAAATGTTCCCCAGGCAATTGCCCCTTTCACACTCGGAGTCCAGTCCTCCAGGTGGTCGGACCATTTGTTCGTATCTAAAAGTTCAGCATCGCCACAAGAGATGCAAAACGAAAGTACCCCTAACAGGATTGCCCATCCTTTTCTCAAACCAAATTTCATAGTCATATACATTATTACACCAGTGTGCGAAATTGTGTTAAATTTCCGGGATATCAAATTTTCAAGCAGATTTTTTTTGAAAAATCATCGCTGCACTTTGTATTTTATCAAAGCTCCGTTGTCTGTCCCAGCAAACAAGAAGAACCCATCAGCCCCGGCAAAAACAATGGAAAAAGGCGAATCGCCCGCTATCGGGAAACCTTTAGACAAGCTACCATCCGGAGCGAGCAACAACATTTTCGACTGGGCGGAATCTGTTAGTCCTATCCGGCAATCCGTCCCGGAAAAACGATACACGTAAGGATAATCCAAATTTTCCGCCTCTATCTCCTTTTCCGAAATAACTTTTCCGTCCGTCCGGACAATTGCCAAACGATTTTGGGTCGTAAAAATGCAATCCTCCAGTCCGTCCCCGTCAATATCCGCCACATTCATCTTAAAATCCTCTCCTATGCCTTCCACCTTGACAGTCTCCGTCCTGCCCCCGAAGTCAACACAATAGACCGTTCCGGTATTTCCGGCAAAGACCAGACAATGCCGGTCTTTTTTCCTTGCCAGATGAATGTCGGTCTGCTCCGGCAAATCAAAGACGGAAGAAATCCGCACCCGTTCATTCCCTTTGCGATCCAGAATATACAACCGATAACGGTCGGCAAAAATCACGTAATCTTTCCCGTCGACTCGACAATGCCGGACTTTGGTGACAATCGGCTTGTCCGCTTTTCCGGGTTCCCAGCCCTGAACCAGGTTCCCGTCCAAACCATACAAATACACCATACGGTCTGCACAAGGAGCAAATATCCGGTAATTCTTATTGTTGTCGTAATCGAAAACAGAAATTCCCCGTTCGCAACGCGCCCTGAAAGCCAGCGGGAAACGGCCGGCCGCATTCCCGTTCCGGTCTATCAGATACATCCGGGTTGGCGTGGAAAACAGATACTGCAGTTTCCCGTTTTTGAACAAATCCACCTGATACACCTCGCTGTTGATTTTCCCGTCCACCGGAACTTTCCAAAGCACTCTCCCCGCATCGTTGACCAGATAAACAGCATTTTGTTCGTCCTGCACAAACAACTCCCGTTCGCCGGTAACGTGATTGACCACCGGAACCGGTTTCATACTGATCCGCCCTTCCATGCGTGTCTGCCATACGACATGCGCCCGAGCCTCATCCTGAATCGGTGCCGGATTCAGAAACAGCGTACTGTACAGCATGCCTCCCTCGTTGGACCATTGCAATGCCCAAGAGGGAAACAGGGGCGACTGCTCCTTCCGGTTCGCCATAAAGTGCCGGGCTTTCTCCGTAGCCAGAGCCTCGTATTGCGGTGTCATATCCGTCGTCCGGGCAAAATACGACAGGTTGAACTTCCCCGCCAACTTACCCTTCAGATTCCGGTACCACTCTGCATCTCGGACAAAACTGCCATGCACGTAATCCCGGATAAAGTCTTTCATCACATTCTCCGAAGAGGCAAAAACCAGGTAATTGTCCTCCACCA
>CAMWQQ010000198.1 GCA_947176455.1 uncultured Odoribacter sp.
CAGCAACAACACATCCTGCGTCGACAAGCCGGGGTATTTCCCATACAATTCACGGACTTTTTCCGGATACCCTTTGCTGAAAATGGCAATCAATTCCTCAAAATACAACTCCTGTTCATGCTTGTTCAACGCCTGGTATTTCTCGTAAAATTCCGGATACTTGACGTGAATTTTGTATTCGACGAGCAGGGAATTGACATCCGGAGCAGTACCCAAAGCCGCCAGACGGAGGATGTCTTGCACGGTAATATCTATTTTATCCTTTCCCGTGCGAATCACAAGTTCCTCCGTCTTTTTCCAAAGGGACCAGCATATTCCGCCGACAAGCAGACATCCTGCAATGAAACCGATGCCAATCCACAACACCACCATTACACCTCCTCCGCTTTATCCCGACAAATTTCCAGCAACACGAAAAATTCCGTTCCCGCATTGATTTCCGTCGTAAATCCGATTTCCCCGCCAAAACCTTCCACGATTTTCCGGCAGATAGCCAATCCCAATCCCGAACCGCTGGTCTTGGTCGTAAAATTGGGTTCAAAAATCCGGGGGCGGATTTCCTGCGGGATACCGCACCCATTGTCCTTGATCCTGATTTCCACGTTATCCCCCGACTGTCTGACCGTCACTTTTATTTCACCTTTCACTCCGGCAGGGATGCTCTGCTCCGCATTCTTCAACAGGTTAATGATCACCCGCCTCATCTGTTCCTTGTCGGCACAAACCTTCAATCCGCTCTCCGCATCACACGACAGGGTATCCACATTGTTCTTGAACAACAAGGTACAATTCCGAACCAATTCGTCTATCTCGAAGACACAATTGCGGGTTACTGAAATCTTGGCAAAATCCGAAAAAGCCGAAGCGATGGTTGCCATATTGTCAATCTGCTCTATCAACATACCGGAAATGTCCCTGAAACGCTGTTTGAACTTCTCCGGGTCCTCCATTTGCAAGGAACGCAACATAAACTGGATATTCAATTTCATCGGAGTCAGCGGATTCTTGATTTCATGGGCAATCTGGCGCGCCATTTCCCTCCACGCATTTTCCCGTTCCGAACGGGCGAGTTGCACGATACTCTCATCGAGTTTATCCACAACATTGTTATATTCCCGCACCAAAGCCCCGATTTCGTCCTTGTAACGGTAGGCTATTTTTTCATTTTTACCGCCAAGTCGCATCTGTCGGAGCTTCTCATTCACCATTTGCAACGGTTTGGTCACTCGTTCCGCCATTACGCCGGAAAGGATAAAAGCCAGCACCATCATAATAATCGCGATGTTCACGACAATCACAATCATAATGAGGATGTCGAAATTCAACTCATCGTTCTGCGCAAAATACGGCACATTCAAAATATAGGCATTGCCGTTGTCCAACAGCAACGGCATATAAGCGGACATATACTCCAGTTCTCCCAAAGACTCCCTGGCGATGTAGCTGGTCGCTTCATGAGCCCGGATTTCCTTCAAGGCTTTCGGATTGACCAGCATCCCGTCAAAACCGTACTGAAAGATTTCGGGCCGTGACGTTGAAACCAGTTCGCCGTCGAAAGAGTAGATGTTGATATCCACCAGCAACAAGTCGGACATATTGGACAACGTTTCCTGAATATCCGGACAGAGACTTTCCTCCACACAATCCAGACGCTCCAGCTCCTTGGTGACATACTTCAGCAATTCGACCGCTTTCAACTGATGTCGATTCTCGAAACTTTTCGTATTTATATAGATACTCAGACCGGTCAACAACACCAACAGCAAAAAAATCAAAGAGATGACGCTGTTCTTAATCCTCGACTTCAACGTGCCCCGCGGGAAATTGATGTTCCGGTTCACATTGAAAAACAAGCCGTAAGAAGAAAGGAAAATACAAACAATGAAAGCATACAGGACATTCATGTAGTACAAGGCGAACGTGTTTTCCGACAAACTGATAACCAGCACATTGTCGTTATCCACCGGTATAATCATGTGGGAATACTTGTCCTTGACAAGCAAATCGACAGCGTTTTGCTTTTCCCGTTTCCATTTCTTGTGGTATGCGAAACTGCCCGAAGAGGTGACCAATTCGTCCCGGACATATTTGGCATAGGAATAAAAATACACGTTGTTCCTTTCCGTCGCCGATTTACGCGACAAAATTTGCGGATATCCCAACCCCTCATTGTCTTTAGTCGCATCAAAACGAAAATAAAGATAGACGTTCCCATAACGGAATCGCCCGATATACGTCACCAATCCGTCAAAAATATTGATGGAATAAAAATGCGAATCGCCGACCTGCTGTCCGTATCTGCGGATAAGCTGTTCAAAATAATTACGGCAATCCCATTGCTCGTGAGCATCCACTAGCCACAAGTTATCTCCGGGGCGACAGAAAGTAAGGTCCATGCCATAATTGTAACCCGTCATATCCAACACCTGCTCCTGCAAAAAATACTTCGCTTTCTCCTCATCGCCCAACGCCAGGATGTCCCGCAACGTTCCGGATTCCCCCAGCACCCGGTCTATCTTCTCCAGATGCTCTTCAAAATGATAATCCCGCTCCTCTATCAACTCCGTGGCGTAAGCCATACGCTGCCGCAATTCCTTGTATCGTTCATACCGCTTGGCAATCATCACCACATAAATGGACAGCAGGAAGATGACCAGGATGTATATGCTTCGCTGAATATCCCTTTTCAACAGGTAGCGGTTAACGGCAATCAGCAGGGTAATGACCCATATAAAGAAGCAATCCCAGAAATCGGTGTACGAATGGAGGAACTGGCAAAGCAACCAAAGCAACAGGCAAACGACCGTCACGACCTTGACCACCTGCCGGAAAGACAGGATATGCTGGAAAAAGGATACAACACCGAAAAGAATAACCAGAATAATCAAACCCTCCAAGCTAAGGGCGATAAAAGCCAGAATGGAAGCGAACTCCACGTGCACCAGCCGGGCAACATTCAGGTGAATATCCATATATTCCACCACCAAATCCACCGAAAGATTAAAAAAGTCGATGTACAGGAACACCAGCAAGAGAAAGAGTCCGGCAAGCAGATAGCGATAACGTTTAAAGCCTTCGGTTTCGTAATTTATCCGGATATTGGAGAAGGTAATGTAAAGCACCTGGAACACGCAAAAAATAGTCAGAATCAAATCGCCGACAGAGGTGATGAACAGTTTGTCGGAAAACTGCCTATCAAAAACAGGCAAACGATACACCGACGCCGGCAAATGGAAAGTCTGCATAAAGAACCTCAGCGCCAACAGCAAAACCACGAAAGCTCCGAACCACAACAATTGCTTTTTCCAGGATATCGCCTCCTTGAGCAACAGGCTATAGATATAAAACAGACTCAAAAATACCAGCAGATACAAAGAAGCCAGCCAGTAGTCGGGAACTCGCTCCCGATAATCCTCGGCAAAAGTCAGAAAGAAAAGCCCGTTTCCGTCCTTGTCCCGAACCCATTGCCCTCCCTCGTCCGCCGTTACGGACAACGTAATCTGCTCCGCATTTTCTTCGGGAATCTTCAGAAAATCCGCAAACTTGTTCTTGATATATGGGCTGGTATAGGGATAAACATCCAACAGCCGAATCAAAGCAAAATAGTCCGCATCCTTGTATTTCCGGCTTCTGACCTCGTAATACGTATTGCCCAGCTTGACCAGTCGCTCTTCTCCGGTCAATCGCTCCAACAAATCACCGGTTCCCGCCCGTTCATTGGTCCAGAAAAACAACTTGCCCTGCCGGAAGCCCAAGAAACTCAAATCGTCTTCCCATTCCCTGGCATCAATATCCACCGAATCCCGAAAAGAACGCAATATCTCCTCCGCCCGGTTCTCCTGACGATGCAAACGTTCCTCCAACTTCCGAACCCATTTCCCATTATCCTGACGATAAAACAGACATTCAGCCAGAATCGTCGTCCCCAAGACGATAAGCAACAAAAGCAATATGCCCGATATTCTCCTTTTCATCCTAAAAACGATTTACTCATGGTGATAGGGTTCCCCCTTTAAAATAGTCATGGCGCGATATATCTGTTCGGCAAAAATCATCCGGACCATTTGATGAGAGAAGGTCATCTTCGACAAAGAAATCTTCTCGTTCCCCCGCCGATAAACCGCCTCGGAAAAACCGTAAGGTC
>CAMWQQ010000199.1 GCA_947176455.1 uncultured Odoribacter sp.
CATCCAAATAATCCTGACGGTAGAACACCATATTTCGCAGACTGGCATTGGGATTCCGGCTTAATATCTGCATCTGGTACTGTCCTACGGTTTGGTGACTGAAATACAGCTCTTTACTTCTGTCACTGATTGCACCGAGATAACCACTGGAAGCATTGATTTGAGTATTGATTTCCTGCAAGACAATCACCAGTTGTTCCAATGAAAGTTGCTCTTTCAGTCCCTGTGCCCGCCATTGCAGGTTTTCTTTTTTCGCATCCTCTCTTTTGCGCTTACTATAAATACCCTCCAGCCGATGTTCCTGTTCCACCTGCTCGTTTCTGCCATTATCATTGTCCCATTTAGTATGGATTTCTTTCCAAACGAAATGATTACTACAAATCGCCCAAACGGCATCACGCTTTTTTCCCCTCAGTTCCTCTTTTAATGTATCTGTCAGAATTTCCGGATAATATTCTTGTTGCTTTGTCCAAATTCTGTCCAATTCATTCTGTAAATCCGAACGATAGAAATCAGGAAAATACTTCTTTCCCTCTTCTAATAATTGCAAACACAATTCGCCTGGGGTAAGATTCTCATCATAAAGTCTCCGGGCTATGTCCATACCGTCAATCAACGCCCCCTCTTCTGCTCCTTTCGCCTTTCGGCTGCTTTTATAACCGCGCTTCTTATTTATCATCAGCAACACACGTGCAAATTCTTCCAACGTGATTTTTTCCGTCGCTGCTTTTGCCCTCAACCGATATGTTTCAAAAGTAGTCTTATTCCCGTTCTCCGAAATAACGGTATCATCATTTATAAAATGATGTTCTTTCAACACTTCCATTAATGCGTCACGGCGAAGTTTGTAACGTTGCAAATTACGACGCATACTCCTTTTCAGTGTCCTATCCGCATTGGTTGTGATGCTTTTTCCTTTCTCAAAATTCATCTGTTCATCCACGGTCAAAGGATTCACTCTCACCCCAAGTCTGACAATAGATGACCTTTCTGCATCATTTTCCGCCTCATTAACCAAAGCCCAACCGATACTTCCTGTACCCAAATCCAATCCTAATATTCTTTTCATATTCGATGCATTTATTATAATTCATCAAATGTATTAATTTTTCATAAATTAAATACAAAAATTGAATTTATTTATTATCTTTGTTTCACTAATTTGAGCAAATCACAATAAGGATTATTCCGTTGTGAAAACATTTAGGTTGCCCTCGTCCTCTATCGGGGGCTTTTTATTTGCGAATTAGCATCAACCGGTCTCAACCACACACACAAAAAAAAAGACACAGCTACCAGAATCTATCCAGTATCTGTGTCTTTAGCTTGTTCAGTTGTGTTTGCCGTAAAATGGCAACGATGCTATTTTATTCCAACCGTCCACAACGGGCTTCCAGCAACATATCCAGTACCATCATGGCAGCCATTGCCTCGACAACCGGGACGACACGTGGCAGAACGCAAGGGTCGTGACGACCATGCGCCTCCAATATCACTTCTTCTCCTTGGCGATTAACAGTAGCCTGCGGTTTCATCATGGTGGGTACAGGCTTGAATGCCACCCGGAAATAAATATCCTCACCGTTGGTAACTCCTCCCTGTATACCTCCGGAATAATTAGTTGTTGTGGTTACCTTCCCCGATTTTATAGTAAAAGAATCGTTGTGTTCACTGCCACGCATAGTCGCTGCCGCAAATCCGGAGCCATATTCAAATCCCTTGGTGGCATTGATGCTCATCATGGCATGCGCCAAACGCGCCTGAAAACGGTCGAATACCGGTTCACCCAATCCTGCGGGAACTCCCTCTATCACGCAACTCACCACTCCCCCCACACTGTCTCCTTGCTCCCGTACCTCCCGAATCAAGGCAATCATCTTTTCCGCCGTTTCCGCATCGGGACAACGTACCGCATTGTCTTCGGTGCGTTCCAAATCCACCTCCCGGTACGAACCGGGCATAACAACCGAACCGACCTGTGAAGTATAAGCCCTGACGGTTATGCCCATTCCGGCAATCACCTGCTTCGCCACAGCCCCTGCCACCACCCGGGCGATGTGTTCTCGGGCAGAAGAGCGTCCGCCTCCCCGGTAATCCCGGATACCGTACTTTTTCTCCCAGGTATAATCGGCGTGCGATGGACGATACAAATCCTTGAGATGTTCGTAATCTTTGCCGTTTTGGTTCCGGTTCCGCACCAAAAAACCGATAGGCATCCCCGTGGTCTTCCCCTCGAATACGCCGGAAAGCAACTCCACTTCGTCCTCTTCCTTCCGGGATGTAGACACGTCCGACTGACCGGGACGCCTGCGGTCCAGTTCGCATTGAATGTGCTCAACCGACAACTCCACTCCCGCCGGGCAACCGTCAATCACGCCTCCGACAGCCACGCCATGCGACTCGCCGAAAGACATCAAACGAAAAAATTTTCCTATCGTATTTCCAGCCATAACGTCCTGTTCCGTCAATGACAGCATCCGCAACCATCATGGTGGGAACCACAACCATCATGATGGGAACCGCAATCGCTTCCGCAACCACCTTCGGAACCGCATCCGCTACATCCTCCACACTTATGGGAATGCAAAGCCTCAATTTCTTCCTCGGTAGCGTCCCGGACACCCAGAACCTCGCCTTTGAAAAACAGGTCTTTTCCTGCCATGGGATGATTGAAATCAATCCGCACCTCCTCTTCACCGATGGACAGAATCTTTCCCCGCAAACGGCGACCAAGGCTGTCCATCATGGGCAACACGCTGCCGATCACCATATCGCTTGCATCCACCTCTTTGAATATATCTTTGGGCAAATCGACAATCATGTCCTCGTTCACCTCGCCGTATGCCTGGGCGGCTGGAATATGAAAATCAAACTTATCTCCCTGCTTTTTCTCCAGCAGATTCAACTCAAAATACTCCAACGTCTGCCCCTGTCCGCAAATAAACTCCAGGGGGCTGTCCGCACCCGCCGTCTCCAGCACTTCTCCGTCTTTTTCCGTTCTCAATTCATAACTTACCGTCACAAACTTATTTTTTGTAATCATCTTTCCAGTTTTTATTGGTTAACGTACAAAAATACGACAAAATAATTCTCAAAACAATCCCCTTTTTGTAAAAAAATGGTACTTTCGCACTAATTTAGATGGATTGAAAATGCGCCATTACGATTACATCATTGCAGGAAGCGGACTGGCAGGACTTTATGCCGCCTATCACGCCGCCTCCTACGGGAAAGTTGCCTTGTTGACGAAATCGGGAATCACGGAAAGCAACTCTTACTACGCCCAAGGAGGAATAGCAGCGGTCACTGACGAAGACGATGCGCCGGCACTGCATTTTGAAGACACGATTATCGCCGGTCGGGGCTTGTGCGATTATCCGGCAGTAGACATTCTGGTGAACGAGGGACCGCAACGCATCCGGGAACTGATAGAGGCAGGCATGCATTTCGACATGGAGGACGGCAGTCTGGCACTCGGTCTGGAAGGAGGCCACCACCGCAAAAGAATTCTGCACGCCGGCGGAGACGCGACAGGCAGAATGGTGACCAGTTTCATGATTAGCCAAGTCATCAATCACCCCCGAATCGATATCTTTGAGAATCATTCCGTCATCGGCATCTTGCAGGAAAACAACCGATGTTACGGGGTAAGGAGCTGGAACCTGGTCAACCAGTCCGAAGAACTTTATGTCGCCCCCAACACTTTCCTGACCTTGGGTGGCACCTCCGCCATCTACAAGCGCACCACCAATCCGCACACCACCATCGGAGACGGTCTGGCTCTAGCCTACAACGCAGGCTGTGAAATCGCCGACATGGAATTCATTCAATTTCATCCGTCCGCCATTTATACCGATTCCGAAGAGGCTTTTTTGATTAGCGAAGCCGTCCGGGGAGAAGGCGCCCACTTAATCAACCAGAACGGAGAACGGTTCATGCCTGCCATTCATGAATTGGCTGAACTGGCACCCCGGGACATCGTCGCCCAGTCCATATATCGCCAAATGCGGAAATACGACCAGGATTTCGTATGGTTGTCCCTGAAGCACCTTGCCCCCGACACCATAAAGCACCGTTTTCCTAATATTTACGAAAAATGCCGGGCGTTGGGCCTCGACATGTGCGACCGCATTCCCGT
>CAMWQQ010000200.1 GCA_947176455.1 uncultured Odoribacter sp.
GCAAAGCTCATCTTGATATCTTTTAATTATTTTATTCTCAACCACAAAAACAAATTCAACGGGCAAAGATACGAATAAACGAGGGCAAAAGCAAGTTTACTTGCATTTTGCCGAGCGAGAGTATCTTGGACGAAGTCAAAAATACGAATAAGCGAGAGCAATGCCAAATTTATTTGAGCATTGCCGAGCGGAAGTATCTTGGACAAAACATCCTGAGCAAACTCCAAGGCAAATAAACCGTTGAATGTCAAAAAGAAAAATTCAGGTTTCAACAGGTATTTTCGGACAAGATGAAAAAATATAAGGGATAGACTTTGAAATAACGAGGAATTTCCGCTACTTTGTAGCAGAATTGGAAAAATGTATAATGAAAAAAAGATGGGTTATTAATACTCCTCCGGAGGAATCTAAGATACAGGAACTTGCAAAAAAAATAAATTGTCACCCCGTTATCACAAATCTTTTGTTGCAACGGGGCATTGACAACATTGAAAAAGTACAGGCCTTTTTCAATCCGTCGTTAAATATGCTCCACGACCCTTTTCTGATGAAGGACATGGACAAGGCGGTGGAACGTCTGGACCGCGCCATCGCTTCCGATGAAAAGATTTTGATATACGGAGATTACGACGTGGACGGTACGACGGCTGTCGCTCTGCTCTACAAATACTTGAAATCCAGATGCAATACTGAAAACCTGGAATATTACATTCCGGACCGATACACCGAAGGATACGGGGTTTCACCGAAAGGCATCGACTATGCCGCTGAAAACGGTTTTTCCCTGATGCTCATCACCGACTGCGGCATCAAAGCCGTGGAAAAAGTCAGATACGCCAATTCTAAAAAAGTCGACATCATCATTTGCGACCACCATACTCCGGGAGAAACGCTTCCGGAAGCCGTCGCCGTACTCGACCCTCAACGCAAGGATTGCGAATATCCCTACAAATGGCTAAGCGGATGCGGGGTCAGCTTCAAACTGGTACAAGCCCATAGTCTGAAACACAACCTGCCGATGTCCGAACTGTACAAACTGCTCGACTTGCTGTGCGTCAGCATCGCCAGTGACATCGTACCGATTACGGGCGAAAACCGGATTCTCGCCCATTACGGACTGCAACAGTTGAACACGGCACCTAGCCTGGGACTGAAAACCATCATCAAAATCTCAGGCATTGACAAGGAAATCTCGATCAATGATATCGTTTTTCGAATCGGTCCGCGGATAAATGCCGCCGGCAGAGTGGAATCCGGACGGAAATCGGTGGAATTGCTGACCGCAGACGAAGAGTCAGCGGCAATCAGCATCGCTTCCGACATCAACAATTTCAACGACCAGCGCAAAAAACTGGACCATGATATCACGGAAGAGGCCATTCGGCACATCAACCAGTCCGAACTGGAATCTTCCAAGAAGACCACCGTATTGTTCAATCCCGACTGGCACAAGGGTGTCATCGGCATCGTGGCTTCCCGGTTGACGGAATCCTTTTACCGTCCGACGATTATCCTGACGGAATCCAACGGACTCGCCACCGGCTCGGCACGTTCCGTAGAGGGATTCGACCTATATTACGCCATTTCGCAATGCAGCGAACTGCTGGAGAACTACGGGGGACACAAATACGCCGCCGGTCTGACGCTGAAGCTGGAAAACCTGGAAGCGTTCAAGCAAAAATTTGAACAGATTGTCCGGGAAACCATCAACGAGCAAATGTTGACCCCTCAAATCAACATTGATGCCCGGCTGAAATTAAGCGAAATCACACCGGATTTCTATCATGTATTGCAAAAATTCGCCCCATTCGGTCCCAACAACACCATTCCCATATTTATCACGGAGAATGTCACCAACTTCATCGGCACCAAAAGAGTGGGACGCAACAATGAACACTTGAAACTCGTCGTGGTCGACGACACCCGTGCCTGCAACGACCGGAGTGGCATCGGATTCGGTATGGGACATCTGTACGAGAAAGTCAATTCCGGTTGTTACTTCGACCTTTGCTACACCTTGCAGGAAAACGAATTCATGGGCAAAAACGACATCCAGATGATGGTCAAGGACCTCCGTTTCCAAAGCGAATCCAAGAGTCAGCTCAAAGGTTAAACCGAAGAAAGTAGCAACGTGTACAATTTAAAATTATTAGACAAAGCCGTAGACCAGTTCGCCTCCCTGCCGGGCATCGGCAGAAAAACGGCATTGAAATTCGTGTTGCACCTGTTGAAAAGGAATGCAAACGAGGTTGACACGTTCATCCAAAGCATCCGGGATTTGAAAACGCACATCCGGGAATGCAGTTGTTGCCACAACATTTCGGAAGGAGAATTGTGCGACATTTGCAACGACCCCAAAAGAGACTCCGGCATTATCTGTGTGGTTGAAAACATCAAGGATATCCTTGCCATCGAAGCCACCTCCCAATACAACGGGCTTTATCACGTACTGGGTGGCATCATCTCGCCCATGGACGGCATCGGCCCCTCCGACCTGCACATTGATTCCCTGCTGGAACGCATCGACAAACAGCCGGTTCGCGAAATCATTTTCGCACTCAGCGCCACCATAGAAGGCGACACCACGGGATATTACATCTTCAAGAAACTGAAAAACAAGGAAGAACTGGTCATCAGCACCATCGCCAAAGGCATTTCCGTCGGCAACGACCTGGAATACACGGACGAACTCACCCTGGGACGCTCCATCGTCAACCGGGTGAGATTCAATTTCAACGAATAAGCCTAAGGCACCTAATACCTTCCAGACCAAACCAAAAGAGGATGCCAACTTCTGGCATCCTCTTCATTTTACCCCCTATCAATCGTTAAACAACTCCTCAAGATTCCACTGCAAAAATTCCTCGACCGGCACACCGCCCGATCCGACCACCAACGAATGTTTCGGGTTGAAACGCCCGATGAATTCCGAGAAGCCCGCACTGGTCGTCCGGCGACCGCTTTTGACCTCAATAGCGATACATTGGCGGTTGCTCTCCATCACGAAATCAACCTCCTTGTCCCTCTCCCGCCAGTAATAGACCTTGTAATCCGCCTCTTCAGCGCAATTCAAAATATGTGCTCCAATTGCACATTCCACCCAGCGTCCCCATTCTTTCGGAGCAGTGTATACTTTCTTGAAAGGCATTCCGGACAACGCGCTCAGCAACGAGGTGTTGTAAACATAGAGCTTAGGAACGGAATTGTATCTCCGGGCATTGTCGTTGGCATACTTATGCAACCCGCACAGCAACTGCGATTCTTCAAGCGTTGTCAGATAACCGGCAAGTGTCGTCACGTTGCCCGCATCCTGCAACTGTCCGAGCAGCTTCGTCAACGAGATTTCTTCTCCCGAATAGGTGCAACCCAACTCGAAAAGCTGTTTCATCAGTTCGGGTTTGTAAACGGTCTTTGTCATCAAAATATCCCGTGCGATAGCCGGCGCGACGATGCCGTCTTTGATGTAACGTCGCCAACGCGCCTCGTCGCCCATCAGCTTCGCCCCGCCCGGATAACCGCCGAAGAAAATGTAATGCTCGGCATCCACGCCGAAGGCATCGTGCATTTCCCGATAACTCCAATGGGGCATACGAATCAGCTCGTAACGACCCGCCAGCGATTCGGTAAGTCCGTCTTTCAGCAACAGACGCGAAGAACCGAGAATCACGACTTTCAAATTCACCTCGTTGAACGTGTCGGCATCCCACTCCTTTTTTACCGCCTCGCTCCAATTGTCCACCTTGTGCACCTCGTCGATGACAAGCAAATATTCCGTATGCCGTCCCAACCGCATCCGCGCCCGAGCCGTCTCCCACACCTCGCCAATCCATGCCGTATTCTCTTTGGCAACTCCATCAGCCGATTCCAGCATATTGGGTATGGCGGTCTCCTGCAATACCTGCTTCACCAAGGTGGATTTGCCGACTTGCCGAGGTCCGGAAATAACCTGAATCATACCACGCGGTTCTGCCAATCGCTTGACCAATTCATCACTTTGCGCTCTTCTGTACATAAACATCTCATTTATCGACACAAAGATATGCAAAATGTTCAAAAGTCAAAAACATTTTACTCTAATCAAGTCTCTTAGACACATCTCACGCTGCCGACGAACATACGCGTGTAGATCTAG
>CAMWQQ010000201.1 GCA_947176455.1 uncultured Odoribacter sp.
CTTTGTGCCATGGCCAAAACGACGTACCGGATTCATTGCTCCTGCATTACTACAAATTCCCTCAAACCGCTTTGCAGGCAGCCGAGGAGATGTATCGATCCGCCCAAGCGAAACACGACACCCCTTTACTCATCAAATCCTTGATCCTCAAAACCACTTTCAGCCTGCAAGTCAATCGGGACGAATATCCGAAACTATTGAAGGAATTGGAAGCCTATACCGCACAGGAAAAAAGCATTCCGGCACAATGTATCCTGCACTCCTATCTGGGAGATTTATATCTGCAATATTATGTCAACAACAGTTACCGCATCAATCAACGCACTCCGCTACAGGGGGAAATTCCCGAAGACATAAACGAATGGAGTGGCAACCTCTTTCAGGATAAAATCCTAAGTCATTTTTCCGCCTCCATCCAACCCGGGGAAATCTTACAACGCACTCCTGTCAAGGAGTATCAAACCCTCCTCATTCCCGGCAATGCTTCCGACAGCCTGCGTCCCACGCTGTACGATTTTCTCTGCCACCGTGCCATTGAGCAACTCGACCAAAAAAGATACTATTTTCAGACAACTAACGCCTCGAAAAGCGCTAAGATATTAGGTAACTTGCAGACTTTTCTCAAAATGCCCGTTTCCATCCAACCCCTGGATGCACATAGCCATATCCTAAAATATTGGCAGGAACTGCTTCGGTTCAGATTGCAGGCAGGACAAGAAAATGCCCTGCTTCTGGCAGACCTGGAACGTCTGGATTATTGCTACAGACAAGCCCAACAAATGAACAAAGATGATTTGTACCTGCAAACTTTGGCGACCATGCGGGAAAAGTATTCGGCTTCCCCCATGTCCGTGGAAATCATCGCCAAAGAAGCTATCGAATTGTACATGCGTTCACTCCGCATGGACAACCTCAGACTCTACCAGACCGAATCGGTTGGCGTCTCCTCAAACGACAAAGAAAAAGCACAGGCGCTCTGCCAAATGGGAATCAAACAATTCCCCCGTTACAACCGAATCAACCAACTGTACAATTGGCTTCATTCGATTCAGAAGCCCACCCTGCAAATAACCATTCCGAACCAACTTTATCCCGGAGAAAAACTACCCGTAAAAATCAGTTCCTGCAATCTTTCCCAGGTGCAAATCCAATTAAACCGGATTCTGACCAGCACTGAAAAATTCCGGGAAACCAAAAACGGGAAAGTACCCAGAACCACCGTAAGCACCTCCGTACACCGTTTGCAGAACACGCTAAACATTCAAGACACGACCCTTTTTATTTCCGTACCGAAAAGCGGACTTTATCAGATTGTCCTAAAAACACCCAAAACGCAGGATTCCATTACCAGCAGTTTTATATGCAGTCAGCTGTTTTGCGCCTCGCAAACCAGAAAACAGCAACGCAATTTCCAGGTGAACGATTGGAAGAGCGGACAGCCCGTCAAGAATGCCAAAATATACCTATACAAGGAAAGATACCCGAAGTTAGTCTTAACCGATTCCGTCTTCACCAACGAAACAGGTTTTGCCACTTATCCCCTTTCTCCCAATAAGGCTTTCTCTTTCCAAGTGGTAAATTCTTCCAACCCCAACGGTCCCATCCAACAGACATTCGGATATTACTCCAACGAAGGAGAGAGGAGACAAATCACCTTTATCACCGACCGCTCCCTGTATCAGCCCGGACAAATCGTATATTTCCAAGGCATCACGTGGATGGCGACCACGGACACCCTTTATCCGTTAACCCGGAAAAAAATCAATGTCCAGTTAAAAGACCCGAACGGCAAAACGCTTGCCGAACAAAAAGCCATCAGCGATCCTTTCGGTTCGTTTTCCGGAAACTTCGTTCTTCCAGAACAGCTACTGAACGGCACTTACCGACTGACAAGCGACCTCGGCGGCAACAGTTTGATTCACGTTGAAGAATACAAACGCCCCGAATTTGAAATTACGCTTCAAACGCCCCGCCAGACCTATCACATCGGCGATTCCATCCACCTTTCCGGTCTGGTGAAAAGTTTTTCAGGCATCGCACATGCCGGGCAGGAAGTCCAATATGAAATCTCCGTCTCTTCCTGGGACCGGTACGCACCCCAAGGAGATAGACTCCAAGGCATCACGACCACCGACCTGCAAGGGCAATTCCTCATTCATTTCAAAGCCCAGGCAATCCATGCCCACCCTTCCCATCCGCTGTATTACAACATCAAAGTCAGGACCACCGATGCCAAGGGAGAAACCCAGGAAAACGAACTGAAAATCCTAGCTTATGCCGGTAATGCAACGCCACAACTATCCATTCCCCGGCAAATCAACAAAGCCGACTCCGTGCCTTTTGTCATTGAGCTGGAGCATCTGCCTCCCCATGCACAACTGCAAACCGTCCATTATGCCATTTATCAATTGCAACCGCCCAAGACTCTGCTTGAGGACCTCGATTTACAGGATCCTATCATTACCCGAACCGTTTTGCAAGGCGAAATCCGGATGCCCAAAAGAGATTCCTTATATCCGATGCTATCGAAAGAACCGTCGGGCGCCTATCTTTTCTGCGTGAAACATGGAAACACCGAATCGAAACAAGTCTTTTACCTCTATTCGACAAAAGACCGAAAACCGCCGGTTCCCACCTACTCCTGGCTCATTGAAGAAAAAACGGTCTGCCTTCCGGGAGACACCGCCCGCATACGTTTCGGAACCTCCGCACCGAACGCCTATGTATTGTATGAAATATACCATGCCGACAAACTGCTCCAAAGAAGGTACACCCGCCTGTCCGACAGCATCATGAGCATCGATATTCCGTATCTGGCAGAATACGGAAAAAGAATCTGGTTGACTATTTATTACGTAAAAGACAAGAAAAATTTCCAGGAAACCATCCAGATAGACCAACAAGAAAGGAACCGCACCCTGACTTTCCAAACCTCCACTTTCCGGGATCATCTGGTACCCGGACAGAAGGAAGAATGGGACATCCGCATTCTGAACGAACAAGGCGAGGCAACTCCCACACAGGCGCTTGCCTTCATGTACGACGCCTCCCTGGATAAACTGAGCCCGCATGCCCTCCATTTTCATCCGGCATACCTACATCCGAATTTCAGATACAACTGGAATATCCCCTACGACTATCAGGGCTGGCAAAGAAGAAGCATGTCTTACCGAGTTCCCTCGCTCAAATATCCAGCATTCAAGTTCAACGAGTTAAATACATACACCAACAACGCTGGTTTCGGCATATACGCATCTACCGAATCAGATATTACAGAATTTGCAGCATACGATGATTCCGCTGAGACTCCCCACGTCACAGGAGCAAAACTGAGCCAAAAGGCACTCGCACGAGGAGCACTTGCCGACCTTGCCGCCCCGACCGCAAACGCCGATGCGGGCAGTTCTCCGGTCAACGAAATCACATACAGAACGGAATTTCAGGAAACCGTCTTCTTCTATCCCCAGCTTCAGACGGATTCCGCCGGCGACCTGCACATCCGTTTCAAAGTTCCCCAATCGCTCACCAATTGGAAATTCAACCTCCTTGCCTACACCCAACAACTGGCATACGGCACACTGACCCGAACCATTACCACCTCCAAGCCCTTAATGGTCCGTCCCAACCTGCCCCGTTTCTTCAGGAGCGGAGACCAGGCTATCCTGAAAGTCACGGTCAGCAACCTCACCGACTGTCTGCAACAAGGCACGGCAGGCGTGGAATTATTTTCACCGACCAACCAGAAAATCCTGCTGAAGCAAACCGCCGATTTCCGAATCAAACCCAACGACAGCCAAACGCTGGACTTTGCCTTAAAGATTCCGGAAAACATCGATTTGGCAGGATGCCGGATTTTTGCCGGAAACCGGACATTCAGCGACGGCGAACAGCATCTGCTACCTGTCCTGCCCAATGAAATCCTGCTAACAGAAACCCTGCCGATTTTCTCCACCCAAACCGGTAAGCACACCTACACCCTGGATCGCCCCTCCTCTTCTCGGAGAAATTACCGGCTCACGCTGGAACTGACCGCCAATCCGATTTGGTATGCCGTACTGGCTTTGCCTTCGTTAAGCGAACCGCAACAGGAAAACACCACCGACATC
>CAMWQQ010000202.1 GCA_947176455.1 uncultured Odoribacter sp.
GGAAATTGTAGGATAATGTTGTTTTGATGTAATTTTTAAGTTACCTTTGCCTCGTGAAAGTAAGGGAAGTCATAGCATACAAACACTATTTCGATGAGTTTTTCAAGGCTCAATCGAAAAAGGTACGCGATAAAATCATTAAGATACTCGATCTTATCGAACAATTAGACCGAATACCTTCTACATACTTGAAGTATATAGAAGGAACTAATGGGCTTTTTGAAGTGCGGGTGCAACTTGCCAGCAATATCTTTCGCATTTTTTGCTTTTTTGATGGTAATAAATTCGTCATACTGCTTACCGGCTTTCAAAAAAAGACAATGAAAACACCAAAAGAACAGATTGAAAAGGCTGTAAAACTCATGGCGGCGTATTACGAAGAAAAGAGAAAGGATTCAAGGATATGAATACAAGAACCTTAGACCAGATAAAGAACGATTATTACGGGAAAGTCGGGACACCGGAAAGAGACCGTCTTGAACGTGACCTTGAAGCATTACGTATCGGCTTCAAACTTCGGAATGCACGGGAGAAAAAAGAAATGACCCAAACGGAGCTTGCCAACCGAATCAACAAGAAACGTACCTTTATCTCTAAAGTGGAAAACGACGGAGAAAATATCACCCTGAAAACCTTGTTCGATATTGTGGAACGAGGTTTAGGAGGGCAGCTCAAGATTGAGGTACAGATATAAGGCCGGCTATTCTCCTGCCGCGAGGTAGTGTACCGAAAGAACCGAGGTAAAACTATGAGATACTTTGCAAACTATGAAGCGGACGCCGTTATCCGAGAAAACGACGAACACGAACGATTTATCAAAACGATAGAGAACCTCTCGGAGAGGCCCACCTCTAAGGAAGACAAAGAGGCTTGGGGCATTCCGAGTTTCGGAATTTACAATTTCCTCGAACCTATAACGAAACAAGAATACGATGAGTTTGGAATTTCTTGGGATTGGTCTCCATTGACAGGAGAGCGTCGTTCTCTCAGACAATGCTTTACTTCCGATAAATGAACCTGACGAGGCCGTAGATGTAGACTTGTCTTTTTAACACCTCATAAATTCCATTGGTGAACTCTATAAGATGATTCTTTCTTTTCACTCTCTATTTCTCTACGAATAAAAGGAAATGTAAGTTTCTTCAATGTCTTGTTAATAACTTTCAGCATGGATATTTTCTTGCATATCAAAAAATATTATAATATCTTTGCTTCCGTGTACGACAGGTGAAAAACAAGCCAAAACTGAATCGAATCTATCCGATTGGGGATAACGGTTTTGTCAATCATAACAGTGTTTTGGGATATTAAATATATTATTGTTGGTTATGAAAATTGCAAAATTTATAGGCATAATATGCCTGCTACTTAGCCTCTTTGCAGGCTGCGAGAAGAAGCCATTGACCGATCCGGACAACCCAAATGGGGGTGATGGCTCATCTCAAAAAGGAACGCTGGAAGGCGTGGTGACTGACAAAGATACGGATAAGCCGGTTTTGTTGGCGAGTGTGATATTGTTGCCGACAGACAGACTGCTGTTGACGGATACCACTGGTTCGTTTACATTTAAGGATATTAAACCGGGCAACTATCAACTTCAAGTCAAGCGCAACGGTTATACGACCTATGCGAGCGAAGATATAAAGGTGGAGGCCGGCAAGACGGTACAGCATAATATCGCATTGGAGTCAATCCTGTCCAGCTTGCAGATATTGGATATGAATGCCTCCGCCATCACTGAGTTAAATATCGGGCATGCCGACCATGGCGTTTTTCTACTCAAAAATGCGGGCGAAGAAATCGTGGAGTGGGAGATTCCCAAGTTGGCGATAGATTGGATATCGGGCTTCAGTAAGCAGGCCGGCAAGTTGGCCCCGGACGCGTCAGACACCGTGAGGTTGAACATTGACCGCTCCAAACTGCAGGATGGGGCTAATGAGGCAATCCTATATATCGGCACGAGTGTAGGCGACAAGAAACTGCCGATCAAAGCCAGCGTGGAACGGTCTTTTTGTTTTACCGATGATGACGGAGAAGAAATTCTCGAATTGGATTTGAGCAACATTGAGCAGTATCGTTTCAAGATTAAAAATACGGGGAGCGATGTACTGGACTGGTCCGTAGGCAAGATTGAGGTGGATTGGCTGACGTTTGTCGGCAAGACGGACGGCAAGCTGGAGGTAGGAGAATCCGAGTACCGAACACTGAAAGTGGATTACACGAAGTTGGAGGAAGGAACTCATGAAACAGACTTACGCTTTAGTACAAATGCGGGTGAAAAATCGTTGTCCGTAAAAATCAAAGTGGAGATGTCGTTTCAATTGGAGGACAATGAAGGCAAAGAAATCAGTGAACTGAATTTCGGGTTAACTTCAAGCCAAAGATTCAGGATAAAGAATACCGGAAACGGAGTCTTGGAATGGAAAATGTCCTCTGCGGAGTCGGATTGGCTGACCCTTGGGGGCAAGCGAAGCGGTAGTCTGCAACCGGGAGCAGCAGAAACCATCACGGTGACGATAGACCGTTCCCATTTGTCGGCGGGGGATAATTGGACTACAGTGAACATAAGTACAAACGCAGGAGACAAGCAACTGAAAGTTAACGCCCATACGGAAATATCATTCCGATTGGAGGATGAATCCGGAGTGGAAATCAACAAAGTAGATTTGAGCAACATTGAGCAGTATCGTTTCAAGATTAAAAATACGGGGACCGATGTGTTGTCATGGTCCTTAGGCAAGATAGATGTGGACTGGCTGACGATTATCGGCAAATCAGACGGAAAACTGGAAGGGGGCGAATCGGAGACCCGGACACTGAAGGTGGACCGTACCCGGTTGGAGGAAGGAATTTATGAAACAGATCTGATTTTCAGTACAAATGCAGGAGAAAAGATATTGCCCGTAAGAATCAAGGTAGAGATGTCGTTTCGAATAGAGAATGTTGGAGGCATGGAAATCAGCGAAGTGGATTTCGGGACAACATCAAGCCAACGATTCAGCATAAAAAATACCGGTAACGGGGTCTTGAATTGGGAAATTTCGTCTGATAATGTGAATTGGCTGACGCTTGGCAACAAGAGAAGCGGCAGTCTGCAACCGGGACATACGGAAACCATCACGATGACGATAGACCGTACACTCCTGGCGGCGGGCGATAATCGTACCACGGTGAATGTAAGTACGAATGCGGGTAATAAAAATTTGACTATCAAAGCCAACCTAAATCTATCGTTCCGATTGGAGAATGATGGTGGAGTGGAAATCAATGAATTGGAATTCGGCGCGTCCTCAAGCCAAAGATTCAAAATAAGAAATACCGGCAACGGGGTCTTGAATTGGGAAATTTCGTCTGATAATGTGAATTGGCTGACCCTTGGCAATAAGAAAAGCGGCAGTCTGCAACCGGGAGCTACGGAAACCATTACGATGACGATAGACCGTACGTTCCTGTCAGCGGGCGATAATCGTACCACGGTGAATATAAACACGAATGCAGGCGATAAGCGATTGAATGTAAATGCTTATATAGAACTGTCGTGTCAATTGGTGAATGCGCAGGGAGCGGAAATCAGCTTGTTGGATTTGGGTAAAGCGTCTCAAGGAGCGTTTAAGATAAAGAATACGGGTAATGGGATATTGACCTGGTCTGTTTCTTCTGAGGGTGCAGCATGGCTAGTACTTGGCGACAAGAAAAGCGGTAGCCTGCAACCGGGAGATGCAGAAACTCTTGTCGTGTATGTGGAGCGTATGCGTTTGTCGGCGGGTAATAATCAAACCGCAGTGAATGTAAGCACGAATGCAGGCAATAAACAGTTGCTGGTTAATGCACGTTTGGATATGTCGTATCAATTGGTGAATGCGCAGGGTGAGACCGTCAATTTGTTGGATTTGGGTAGGACACTCCAAGGTCTGTTTAAAATCCAGAACACGGGCGAAGGCATATTGGAATGGGAAGTTACGCAGGGTGATGCGGATTGGTTATCGTTGAATGTAACCCAAGGGAAGCTAACTCCGAATGCTGTGACTACGATAGAACTGACAATAGCCAAAAGCAAGTTGGCTCAAGGAGATAACGAGACGACACTAT